>DEIL01000219.1:621-17646 GCA_002352445.1 Desulfobulbaceae bacterium UBA2775 | reverse complement strand
ACTACTTTCATGTCAGGCATTGAGGTTGGTAGGGTAAGTCTCTTGGGACCAGGCTTTAATCGGAAGAAAACCTTTCTAGACTGTGAACCTCTGATTCTCACGAACCAACATAACGATGTTACAATATTGTTTTGAACTGATTTCAAATTATACTCCCATTGATTTAGCCGGTACATTTAATCTGAAACCGGATAAGGTGCATGGGCTTGGACTCATAAATTGGGCCATGGCTGCACTTGAGAGTCCATTGACAACCGGATAAATCTTTTTAATATTTTGTTGTCAGGTATGTGATTTTCAACAAAGCCCGTAAAAAACAGGACGCTGAAGTATAAAAATGTGAGCTAAACTTTTTAAAAAGAGAGGCGTGGAAAACTGAGTGTGACGGTATTTATGACGGTATACCGTGGGGCTACTGATTTTTATCTTGTATAATTTTATGTGCTTATCTGTTTTGTTCGATGGACGCCTCCTCTACCATTTTTCTAGGTAATTACGGCAAGTTGGATATTTTCAGCTTGCCGTTTTTGTTTGCCATCGGTTTGCCACCCCTGGATGCTTTATAGATGGATACAGCATCATCGGCCTGAATCTGTAAATACCTGTCAAAAGCCTTTTTGGTGCTGTGCATTGTCCCGGCTTTTATCTGCTCTGGTGGAAATTCTTTTCCAAGTGCTGTAACGGTACTGTGACGAGTACCACCATAAAGGTATCTTTCTTTGTTTTGTGGCAATGTTGATGGCGTCGTAAAAAGTCAAATCTCCTTCGTTGTAGGTTTTTCTCAGAACCTCAATATACCACATGTATTGCTGAGGGCCTGAGAAAAACACTACGCCTTGTATATCGAAATTTTTGACTTAGCCATCTGAAACTTAGAAATACCTTTTTACGATTCCATCAATGTTCATGGTTTCAGCCATGATTTTTGTCTCTGTTATTTGACATTGAGCATGGAAACAGATAACATTTTAAGTGGAGCATGTTCCTCTCTCCTACACAGGTCCCGCTAAGGTTGCTCGAGATAGTGGGGCCTGTGTTTTTAGAGCCTTTCTGTTCACTCCAACTGAAAACATCGTTGTAGAGGTGATCTTTTTCCTGAGACAACTATTAAGGATCTCTTGATAGTTCAAGGTGGAGGATGAGCTCAGAAAAGATTTTGTTTTGGGATCGCACAAATATTAATGTATCATAAAGGTGCTGTTATTGATTTTTAATTAGAAACCTTATGAGTATCGGAGATCCATGAAGCGAGATTGGGATGTTAGTTATGTAATTTCAGTGAAACCGGTAGGCTTGTCGTTAAAAAGATTCAGCTGTAAATTCATTATTGCTATTATTCTTTGTTTCTTATTCACGTCATTGTCCCATGGGAAAACAATCAATATTTGCATTGACGAAAATGGAAACACTGTCTTCACAGACAATGCTTGTCCTGCGGGGTATAAGAGTAAAAACCAAAACAAAACAACGTCCAAACTTTTAAGAAAGAATATCACCCCGGCCCAAGCTGTTGTAGAGACAAATAGAGTATCATGGGAAAAATATCAAATTGCTCTGGAAAATATAGAGATGAACTGGCAGCTCACCAGGAACTCCTCCCAGGGGGAGTCTATCCTCCATCCACAGGTAGAATTTACTGTTCATAACAGTGGGGAAAAAAGTGTGACCGGTTTGAAAATTATCATGTTGTTCGTGGAGGACAACAATAAAATTTTTGGCGATACATTTGAGTATATCAAAGACATACCAGGAGGCGGTACTTCACAGCAAACATTTATGCACCCAACCATGGGGTATGTTTACACTGGTTTCAACGAAGACAAGATAACAAATACGAAGTATAAAGTGGATGTTTATGCTCGCTACAATGGTGATAAAGAAAAAATTGCGACTTTGAATTTCTTTTCAAAAACTACAAAGTGAAAGAGCAGGTTGAAAAGTGGTATGGGCTATTTCAGAAACGACTTTGTCGGGTTCAATAATGAAGAGACGTCAGATGAGCGACCGAAAGGCATCGGTAAACTTCTGAAACAATTTAAAGCAAGGAGATCTTTTGTCTATGCTGGGGTGATCGCACTTTGCGCAGTTTTCGCTCTGGTATACTTTCGTCCGCATTTAATCCCATTTCTCCCTGACAACCAAAAGGGAAAGGAGTATGCGTTTTCAAAGGATCGTGTTGACAGAGTTAAAAAAGAGTTGCTGAAAAAAAATAAATATCAGCAATTAACACAAGAAGAGATAGATCAGATAGTTAAATCCAAACCCACAGGAAAACCGGTCGATAAATCAGCGCACAAAGACAAACATCGCTATGAGATCGAGCTATTATCCGGTGGCACATTTTATGCCGAAAACACTGTAATAACTGATGATAAGATTACATTTGTTAATGGGAAGGGTTTGATTGTTACAATCAGCAGGTACGATGTAAAAAAAATGAAACAACTATGATTTTACCTGACAAGGAATTTGTCTGATGTGGTGGCGGGGTGACGAGTGATAGGGGCGTATAACTAACCAGAATAAATTGAAAATTTAGAATTCTTGGATAAGTGCCATGGAAGTATATTCAACGATGTAATTTTAAACAAGCTTCCTGGATTTCTTGTTTTTTATGACAGAAGTTCTGGAGTAAGGCACTAATGACTGCTGAAAAAAAAGGACCACAAAACAATGTTCGTTTCAGTCTTGCCCTGACCATCGGCATTATGATCAGTCTCCTGCTGGTCGCTCTGGGGGCTACTGTCACATATTATACCTATAAAAATCAACAGAAAACCGCCCTTCAAAGTACAGAAAAAATTTTCCAGCTTAGTGCCAGTCAGACAGAAGAAAAGCTTTTCTCCATGATCCATTCCGTGGAGAGTTTTGTGGCTGTGTCGTCGGCGTTGAAAGGTTTTGGCATGAGTAATGTGGAAAACATGTCAATTCTCCTACCCTATTTTCATCAATCATTTAAAGCTCTTCCCTGGATGACCTCCTTCTATGTGGGGCTCAACGATGGTGCGTTTTACATGATTCAGGCCATCCGGGACAATGAGTTAGTCCGGAACGTATACTCTGCCCCGAAAGATGCAGTCTATGCAGTGAAAACCCTTTTACCGGGGGTGGGTGGAGAAATCCGTATGCAGTTTTGGTTTTATGATGGTGATCTCGCGCTGCTTGATAAACGTATAGAAAATTACGATGGATATGATCCAAGAAAAAGGAATTGGTATTCGGATGGGATCGCTACAAAAAAGACCGTTATTACTGCGCCCTATATATTTTTTTCCTCAAGACAGATCGGTATCACCGTGGCTCATTCCCTGGATGGTGGGGAGGGAGTGGTTGGTGCCGACACGGTTCTAACAACTATTTCACAGCTTCTGGAGGAACAGAAACTTACCCCTTCCACCCAGATTGTGATGATGGAAGAGAATGGCAGGTTTATTCTCAGTGCAGATCTGCAGGAGCTGGATCAATTCCAGCAAAAAAGAGAAATTGATAGTACATCAGAACTCCATGTGAATGATCTGAACAACCAGGCTGTTCAAAGCGTATATCGAGACCTGGTTGCTGAAGGAATCGAAGGTGGGAAGGTCATTCGGGTTAATGGCGAAAAGTGGTTCGGCCATTCAAGGCAGCTCATGGGCGGGAAAATGGACGGTATTTATCTTGCCATTATCTCCCCTTTTAATGAGCTGATGGTTAATGCCCGAGCTACCCGCCAGCGAAACCTGCTGATCATCTTCTCTGTTATGACAGTTGCCGTGGGTCTGGGACTCTACCTGTCGCGTCGTATAGCCGGATCTCTGTATGATCTCTCTGCACAGGCGGAAAGTGTTCGTGACTTTCAATTGTCTAAGCCTTTTACTGTTCACTCCAAGATCAGCGAAGTCGATGATCTTGCAGATACCATGACAGTGATGCAATCGGCCATTAATCGTTTTGTTGAAATTGCCCGTGCCTTGTCTGCTGAGAAAAAGATGGAAAAGGTACTGGAAATGATTATCAGCGAAGCACAGTCTGTTACCGATGCAGACGGCGGGGCTATTGGTCTTGTGAGTGATGATGGGAAAACCTTTTCCTATGTATTGGTTCGAAATAAGGTAACCGGAGTCCGCCTTGGCGGAGCCGGTGAGGAAGAGATTTCTCTTCCCTCCCTGTCTCTGACGGATGATGAGGTACAGGGGGAGATTCTTGAGGTTTCAGTGGTACGTGATGCTGAAACAAAGGCAATTGCTGATGTCAGTATGACCGGCTGGGAGGCATGCTCCAGCTTGAAACAATTACATGAAAGGGAAGGGTATGAGTGTCATTCACTTCTTGTTATTCCACTTCTCAACCGTCAGGGTGAGGTGATTGGCTTGCTCCACCTGGTCAATGCCAGGGATAGCGGCAGTGGGGAAATAGCAGCATTCTCCGAGCATAAAATCTCCTATGTCAAGGCTCTTTCCTCCAATGCAGCTTTGGCCCTGGATAATAATCGGTTGATCAGGGCTCAAAAAGAACTTTTTGATTCCTTTGTCCGTTTGATTGCCGGTGCCATTGATACAAAATCTCCTTACACCGGTGGCCATTGCCAGCGCGTGCCGGTGATTGCAGGTATGCTTGCCGATGCAGCCTCGTCGTCAACAACTCCAGCATTAAAGAATTTTCAGCTCTCGGAGGATGAACGCTATGAACTCTTTGTCGCCTCATGGCTCCATGACTGCGGCAAGGTCACCACCCCGGAATATGTGGTAGACAAGGCGACCAAGCTTGAGACCAATTATAACCGTATCCATGAAATTCGTACCCGTTTTGAGGTTCTGTGGCGAGATGCTGATATTGAATATTATAAGGAAGTTGCGGAGGCACCTGAAAACAGGTACCAATTACAGCAGGAGCTGGAAAGGCAGAGACAGCAGCTGCAGGAGGATTTTGGTTTTATCGCTGAATGTAATGTGGGCGGCGAGTATATGGCTCCGGAACGGGTTGAACGATTACAGGAGATCGGCAGACGGGTCTGGCTGAGGAATTTTGATCATCGCCTGGGGCTTTCCGGTGATGAGGAAGGCAGACTGGATATGGAGTCCGGGATTTCTTTCCCGGTCAGTGAAACCCTGCTCGCTGATAAAGAGGAGCATGTTCTGCCACGTCTGGACGGCGGTAACCCCTATGGTGAAAATCCCTGGAAGTTCACCATGCCCGTGCCTGAGCAGCGGTATAACCTGGGTGAGTTATACAACCTGTCTATTGCCAAAGGAACCTTGACCGAGGAAGAACGGTACAAGATCAACGACCATATCGTGCAGACCATCATCATGCTCAACAGCTTGCCTTTTCCCAAAGAGATCAGAAGAGTTCCCGACTGGGCGGGGAATCACCATGAGAAACTGGACGGCACGGGCTATCCCCGGGGCTTAACCGTCGATCAGCTCTCTACTCCTGAGCGTATAATGGCTGTTGCCGATATTTTCGAGGCTCTGACCGCTGCCGACAGGCCGTACAAAACTCCAAAAACTCTCAGTGCCTGCATCAAGATAATGAGTTTTATGCGCGATGACGGCCATGTCTGTCCGGATCTCTTTGAACTGTTGTTGAGATCCGGAATTTACAGGGAATATGCAGACAAGTATATGCAGCCGGAGCAGGTGGATGAGGTTGACATCCCATCCTACCTCTGAGGGTACACTGAGTCGGACTACTCGATAGTTTCCATATCCCGTCCGCAACAGAGAGGGACTGCCTGCCCTTTTTCCACTTTCATATACTTGTTGCAGATTTCACAGTAGTAAGTGTTATCTTCTGCAGCTTTATTTTCATCGGAGTAGACGGTAACCCCACCCTGCACACCTTCAATGTGGAACCGTGCAAGTTTATCGATGCCAGGTACAAACTGACCCATTGGGACAATCTTCTTATTGTTACCATAACAGTCTATCACCACCTTCCACAGGATATCCAGTGATGCGGTCTCCTGTTCAGTTTCCGGGCTTATTTCAACGACATTTTTATCTACTGAAATTTTCATTTTTGCTCCTGTCAGGTTATATTTACAAATAAAGATGAACTCGTAAAAATTTAAATTCTTTGCTGTTCTAGTCGGCTTTCCAGAAATCCTCTTTAGCAGCGCCGCATTTAGGGCATACCCAGTCTTCAGGGACCTTTTCCCAGGGTGTATCCGGGTCAACACCATTTTCGTAATCACCTTCTTTGGGGTCATAGATATAGCCGCAAGGACATTCCCATTTTTGCATTTTCATCTCCTTTTTAATTTCGGATAATAGTTTCAGACATATTAATAAGAATGGTTATTATTGTCAATGGCAAAGTTAATTTATCTATACGATAAAGATCGATAAGAGAACAGGGGATTCCTATTGTTTCATAACTGCAGCAGGTTTTGTCGGCACTTTGCTGTCTATTACTTGTGGGAGCAAAGGATTACAGTTTTTAATGGTAACCCTTCCCTGGAGCATATTGCCTTTTGAATATTCACTGAAGATACATGTATTACTTTCAGGATCATAGTTCTCAATCCACATGTTGTCATCTTTCCATGTAGTACCAAGATGATGTTGACCATCGGGGACTATAATTGTCATTACCCCGCCGTAGCGTTTGACAAAGATTTGCTGATATTTGAAATAGTAGGTACTCCACCCCAATGTAAGAATAACAAGAGTCAAGGCAATTGCCGCTTTCCACCTGGCCATTTTGATTCCTAAACCGTAGAGTATTCCTGCAGCAACCAAAAACATTGCGGTCCAATAAAGATACGTAACCATTGTTTCCTCCCTTAACCTGTCCCGTTTTTCGGGGTTAGTTTTTGTAATAATTCTGAAGTGGATTTATGTGTCTGCAAAGTATAATGCAGATTGGTGGGAATGGTAATAATAACCGGAATAAAATTGAAATTTTAATATGCCTGGATGAGTGGCATGGTGCCGGTACTAACGCGGGGCAAACCCCGCAACCCAAGGCTGTTGGACTGTTAGGCTGTTAGAGGGAGTGAAAAGTGGGCTTTTCAGGAGTAGGGCACTAAATGCAGACAGCAATATTTCATCTGTGTCTGATCATTTCAATATGAGCAATCCCATCTTCATCATATGGCTCTGAAGTTGAGGTAAAACCGAAGCTATTGTAGAATTGTTCAAGGTAAAGCTGCGCTGAAAGCTGTATTGGGGAATCAGGATATATCCTGTTGATATGGATGATTGCCTCTTCGAGCAACTGTCTGGCCACTCCTTTTCCCCTGACTTTTTTATGGGTGAGCAGTCGTCCAATTGTGGGGTGGTTTGCTGTTATTCCGGGGAAGATGACCCGTAGATAAGCTGTAATGGGATGTTGCGTCTCGGTTGAATTCATGCCCAACAGATGCCATGCCTGTTTGTCAAGGCCGTCACAATCCTGATAGACACATTTCTGTTCCACCACAAATACCTCCTGACGCAGTTTTAGAATTGCATACAGTTCTGAAGTGGAAAGTTTATCAAAAGATGACCACCGCCAGTCCATGGAGGCGGACAAGTTTTCATGGTTCATTGCAATTTTCCTTAGCAATCAGCGGGTTGTGATGATATATTTCATGTGTATTGTACTGTACATGACAACCACTACCAAGAATTGTTTACGACCACGAGCAAACTACTAACCCGAATAAATCGGAATTTTAGAATGCTTGGATAAGTGCCATGGAAGTATATTCAACGATATAATTTTAAGCAACCTTCCTGGATTTCTTGTTTTTTATGACAGAAGTTCTGAAGTAAGGCACTAAAATAAAGAGTAGCAGGCAGGGTTATGATAAGAGCAATAGTTGCGTTTCTAGGAAGTATTTTAACAGGACTGCAGGCAGTCTTTATAGTCATCGGTAGAGAGGGTCTCTGCCTCAATGAAGGGTGTAAAATTGTAGATAGTTTCCCCAAATTACCACCATTGTATTTTAATATTGCCGGCTGCATCTATTTCCTGACCCTGTTCTGGTGTTTTTTAAAAGGGCGGAGAGGTTCAGAGTACTGGCATCAATTTGCAAAACTTTTATTGTTGGCCGGAATTGCGTCGGAAGCAGTGCTCCTTTTTTTCCAGTACTCTATTGTTGCCGCGTTTTGTTCCTATTGTTTGATTGTTTTCTCATTTATCCTCCTTCTAAATATACTCTCCGGGCTGAGACAGGTATTTGCCTCAATGGTGATATTTACCGCTGTCTTTGCAATACTTTTGAGTCTTGAATTAAGAGCGGTTTCCAGTTCAGATATGTCTCTGGATGCAGGGAGTTATGCTCAAATTGATGAAGAGAGTAAACATTCTGCTCTCTATCTTTTTTTCTCTGAAAGCTGTGCACATTGTGAAAATGTGATAGCCGCTATAGGTGAAGAGAACAGCTGTGATATCCGCTTTAACCCTATTGATCGTATAGATCATTTCTCTCTCTCGGGCATCAGGCTGTTTTCGGACTATGATCCCGGGGTAAATGTAGCCTTTTTAAAAAGTCTCGGTATTGAAGAGATTCCTGTGCTTGTAGTTTCTGATCAGGAAAGAGTTTTGATCTTGAAAGGAGAGAGCAGGATTATCGCATATTTGAATGAACACTGTCTTGGTAGAGAGGAGGTTGACTACAGCGGTTCCTCTCAAACAACCAGTTCAAACTATGGACATCTCCCTGACCCTGACCAGAAGGAGGATGGGTGCTCTGTTGAAGAGGACTGTGCAGATCTGGGTACGTGAATGAGGGGGGGAACAATGATCCGGGGAAAGTTACCTGAGGAGATCTGCAAGTTCCTCCTTGGTCAACCTTGATTGTGATAATGGATTACGGCGATCGGTGATGGTACGCCGATCTCTTCCTTTCCGCCTGTCAACGCCGAGTCTGGACCTGGTAAGAGAACGTACCCAACTACGCAGGGTACGTTTATGTTCCAGTGCTTCACCTCGTGTGTCCCGTCTCCTCTCCATTGCGACGCGGCGGTGTTCTGCTTTTCTTCGGTTACTGCCGGGTTTTCGTCGTTCTATCCCATCCCAGATATGATTGTTTGAAGGTGGGTTCATTTTGCTCTCAGTGTTACTGATTTAGTCCACTATCATTTTCCGGATATCAGGATTATGGAGTGGATGATATTGCGAAAAATACACTGAATGGGCAGATATGTGAACCCTTTTATAATTTTGTCACTTTAGACCGTATTTCTCATGAGAAATGCGGGTTAGCCGGGCTATCTATCCTTCTTCTTCACAGAGTGCCTTGTGCAAAGCCCGTTGAGCCTGAATAAAATGCTCTCTGTTTATGGTGAACTGCATGTTGGTCTGTCTCGATGTTTGAGAGACTGTAAGGATGTTTATTTTTGAGTCAGCCAACGACCTGGTTGCCCTGGAAAGAATTCCCGGTTTTGCGATATTTGAACCAATGGCGCAGACTATGGCGACATTCTGGGTGGTTACCAGTTCAAATCTATCCTGCATAGTTTTTATCAGCTCAGCGGTGCAGTCTTTTTCATAAATTATTATTCCAATGGTATTGGCATTAGTCACTTTGTTTATATAACTGATATTATGATTCTGGAGGACCTTCATAATTTTCATGTCAAAGCCGACTTCCCCAACCATATGGGTATCATGAATTTCCAGACAGGTGACCAGGTTTGATCCGGTAATAACTTCTGTTTTTGATTGCGGACAGATATAGTCCTTGGTCATTATTGTACCGCTGTGGCTGGGATCAAATGCATTCATGACCCGTATGGGAATTCCCGCCGTCTCCAGTGGCTTTGAAGCTTTCGGGTGAATTGCCTCCATGCCTACGTCGGCAAGCTGATCAGCTACATCGAAATTTGTGTTGCAGATAGGCAGAACCTTATCTTCTCCTATAATTGCAGGGTCTCCGGTGCAGAGGTGATACTCCTTGTGGATTATTGCCTCGTGGGCACCAAGTAGAACAGCAATTTTGGAGAAAGTCACCTCGGAGTAACCCCGGTCGAACTCCCTCATAATCCCCTCTGTGCCTTTGGTATAGCCGGTGGCTACACAAACGGTCCGGGAAGGATCCAGCTCCGCAAATGTATGCTGAATTCTCTCGTCAATTGTTCGCTCCCTGCTGTCCTGCCAACCACTTAAATCGACGAAAGTGGCATCATAACCACGATTTTGCAGGATATTGGCGGTATTAAAAGCACTGTGCATTTCACCTATGGATGAAAGAAGTTCCCTGGCTGCAAGGAGAAGTTCATTGCGGTTGACATAGCCGGAAGCGAGCACATTGTTCATACTTTTGAGGATGTTCAGTGCGAAGTTGACTCGATCACATATAAATTGATCTGCAGTTTGAATATCAAGACCGATTTCAATAAAACTGCGGTTAAGTTCACAGAGACGATCCCGTAGCTTGAGCATGGCGGGTTTGCAATATTTTCCATGCTCAAAAATCTGGTAAATTCCTGACTCTCTGGTCTTTTTATGCTCCAGAAGATCATTTGTGATTCCTGCATAGGCAGAGACAACATAGATTCTGTTATAGATATCGTCTTTATCTTTAAGAATTACATTATCAAGAACTTCACCAAAGCGGGACATTGCAGTGCCCCCGATCTTCTCAACTCGCAGGATTGTTTGGGTCATGATATCACCAGATATTGGTAATGCTGAACAGTTATAGGTATTTAATGGAAATCGAAGAGACTCCACTGAGTTTTTACGACGCCATCACAAATAAGCATCAACATGAAGATGTCAATCAGCTCACCTATCAGGCTGCCCAAGTGTAATGATTACATCTGCAACAGTGGTACCGTCACCTTCACTACGTGTCCAACCTTCCCCTTACGGGGGTTGATGCACCGATTGCAGCTACCGATTGAGGGGCAAATATGGCATCAAGCTTGTCCATTTATTCTCCTTATATCTACAGGGATTGGGGTATGATTATGAAAGTATGTAAGTAGCGTGCATTTATGATAAGGCAAGAGGATCTCTTTTCAAGGAAATCTTGGGGTTTTCAGAATAATTTCATGGTTAACTGATGGTAGTAATCATATTTCCGTGGTAAAAACAGAACATATACACATTTTAAGGGCTGTGTGATGTGAGAATATCAGGATACTGACCAAAATCCCCCAATATGGACTATTCAAAGCTGAAAATATCACTGTTTCTACTCTTTGCAACCGTTGCTTTTGGTACCTTTGGTTATGTTCTTGTAGAGGACATGGTTCTCTTTGAAGCGTTTTATATGACGTTGATTACCATCAGTACCGTCGGTTTTTCAGAGGTAAAACCCCTTTCCTATATGGGAAGGCTGATTACCATTGTCATTATTGTTTGGGGAATCAGTTTACTCACCTACACTCTTGGGCAGGTTGCAAGAATTTTCGTTGAAGGTGAGTTGAGGATAATTCTCGGGAGAAGGAAATTGGAGAAGCAGATTGCAGCATTGAAAGATCATTATATCGTTTGTGGGTATGGAAGGATTGGCGCAATTATTGTACATGAGTTGAGGGCAGAAAAAATCCCTCTGGTAGTGATAGAGCAGAACCCGGCACAGATAGAAGAGCTCGAATCTGAAAATATCCTCTATCTCGGTATGGATGCGACTTCAGACGAAACTTTGATTTCTGCGGGATTACAATCAGCAAGAGGACTTGTAACAGCTGTCAGTTCGGATGCGGATAATGTCTTTATTGCCCTTTCCGCAAAAGAGCTCCGGCCGGATATTTTTATTCTTGCCCGTGCATCTGGTGTCAGTAGTGAGAGCAAGCTGTTGCGGGCAGGGGCATCACGGGTAGTCTGCCCTTACCAGATGGGTGCAAAACGGATGGCTGAAATTTTGCAGAAACCAACTGTCATCGATTTTCTGGATCAGACCATGATGAATAGTGACATCGGTCTGGCGATGGAAGAGGCTATTATTACGGAGGAATCTTTTCTTACAGAAAAAACTGTGATGACCAGCAAACTCAAGCAGAATTTTGGGGTGATGATTGTTGCTATCAAAAAATTGTCAGGAGAAATGATATTTAATCCCGGCCCTGGTGAGCAGTTTGATGCCGGAGATGTTATTGTCGTTATTGGAGAGAAGGAAAAACTCCAAAAGATGACAAAAGCAATTGGATGAAGGTAAAAATTAAAGTTGAGATGGTGAGCGTGAAGTTTTAATACATTGAGTGACTCTATATGAAACTCAGTTAAAGGGTTTTTGTTATGCTTAGGCCTTTAAGATTTAAATGAATTATGATCAGGTAAGTGGAGGGATATATGTGGCAAAATATTGAAGCAGCACCGGTAGATTCTATTTTCGGACTGACCGATGCATTTAAAAAGGATCAGAACCCTAAAAAAGTTAATCTTGGGGTTGGTGTCTATAAGGATGATACGAGCAATACACCTGTACTCAACTGCGTCAAAGCCGCAGAAAAAATTCTTCTGGAGAAGGAGAACTCAAAAAGCTATCTGCCCATTTCGGGTGATCCTGTTTACGCGGAAAATGTGCAAAAACTCCTCTTTGGGGAGTCCAGCGAGGTGATCAGTTCCGGCAGGGCTGCAACTGCTCAGGCTCCTGGTGGAACGGGAGCTTTGCGGGTGGGTGGAGATCTGTTGAAAAAATTCTATCCCGGGGCGAAAGTCTGGATAAGTTCGCCTACCTGGGCTAATCATAAGGGTGTTTTCATTACCGCCGGTTTTGAGTTGGCAGAGTATGAGTATTATAATGATGAGACAAAAGATGTTGATTTTGCGAGCATGACCGCCAGGCTGAAAACCATACCTGCAGGGGATATTGTACTGCTGCATGCCTGCTGTCATAATCCGAGTGGTGTGGATCTCAACAATGAGCAATGGGAAAAAATAGCCGATATAAGTAAAGAAAAAGGCTGGATTGCCTTTCTTGATTTTGCTTATCAGGGATTTGGTGAGAGTGTGGATGCGGATCGCTATAGTGTTGAGCAGTTCGCCGCAACCGGAGGAGATTTTTTTATAGCCAGTTCGTTTTCCAAAAACTTCGGCCTCTATAACGAACGTACGGGCGCGCTGACAATTGTCAGTCCCACTGCAGAACAATCTGCTGTGGCTATGAGTCACCTGAAGAGTACTATTCGGGTAATTTACTCTAACCCTCCCGCCCATGGTGGTCTGGTGGCAGCAACTATTCTGAGTGATCCCGAGCTATATGCTCAGTGGCTGGAAGAACTTGGCATTATGCGTGATCGGATAAAAGCTATGCGCTCAGCTCTTGTTGACGGCCTCATGAAAAGAGGGGTGGAGGGGGATTTTTCCTATATCACCCGTCAGCGGGGCATGTTCTCGTTCAGTGGACTCTCATCGGAGGTAGTTGACTGGTTGAGGGAACATAAATCGATCTATGTGGTTGGTGGCGGTCGTATTAACCTGGCGGGGCTGACTTCTGAAAATATTGATTATGTTTGTGATGGGATTGCTGAGGCGCTGAGTAAACAGTAATGGTTTTGTAAAAGTTCTTTGCACCGTCATTCCCGCGCAGGCGGGGATCCAGAATGTGCTAAAACGACTGGATCCCCGCCTGCGCGGGAATGACGGCATAGAGGAGAAGTTAAGTTTTTAATATTTATTAAAGAGCAACAAAGGGTAAAATAGAAAACGCTTTTACCCAAATTCCTGAGCAGTCCTGCTGATAATCTCTTCCTGATGATCTGCATCCAGATCAACAAAATAGTCACTATAACCGGCAACCCGAACCAGGAGATTCTTATACTCATCCGGGTGTTGCTGGGCCTTTCTCAGGGTTGCCGTATCCACCACATTGAACTGAATATGGTGTCCACCGAGGGTGAAGTAGGTTCGAACCAGGCTGCTGAGTTTGTCAAGATCCTGTTCAGAGGCGAGAACGCTGGGCAGGAAGCGCTGGTTGAGTAAGGTTCCTCCGGATTTGAGCTGATCCATCTTTGACAGGGATTTGATGACGGCAGTCGGTCCGTTCCGGTCTGCCCCGTGGGAGGGTGATGTCCCGTCGGATTCAGGCAGGTGAGCAAATCTTCCGTTGGCCGAGGCGCCCAGCATCTTACCGAAATAGACATGGCAGGTGGTGGACAGCATGTTCAGGTGGTAGAGTGTTCCCTTGGTATTGGCTTTGGAGTCGATATATTTAAAAAGGCTTGCATAGACCTGCTTCATTATATCATCCGCCCTGTCATCATCATTACCGTAAAACGGTGTCTTGTTCCAGAGTTTCAGACGCAGGGCTTCATTGTCCTGGAAATTATCTTTCAGGGTAGATAAAAGTGTTTCCATGCTGATGCCTGATTCATCAAAAATATGGGTTTTCATAGCCGATAAACTGTCGGTGACAGTGCCTATACCACAGCACTGGATATAGTTGGTATTATATCTGGGACCGCCATTGTAGTAATCTCTGCCGTTTTCAATACAGTCATGAATGACCACAGAGAGGAAAGGTGCGGGTGAGTATTTGGCATACATACGCTCAATATAGTTATTTACCCGGATTTTCAGATTGATCACATACTCAAGCTGTTGAGTAAAGGCATCGTACAGTTCTTCAAAGCTTGCGAAGGTGGTGGGGTCACCGGTTTCGATGGTGACCATCTTACCGGTGAGCTGGTCGCGACCGTTATTGAGAGTTACCTCAAGAATCTTAGGGACATTGAGATAACCGGTGAGGATATAGGCTTCTTTACCAAAAGCTCCTGTTTCAATGCATCCGCTGGTTCCGCCTTCCCGGGCATCTTCGACACTTTTACCAACCCGGATCTGTTCCATAACCACCGCATCCGTATTGAAAACGGAAGGATAGCCGTAACCTTTGCGTATCACCCTTGCTGCAGCTTTTAAAAAACGGTCAGGGGTCTGGCTGCTGATATGCGCACTGGGCTGGGGCTGCAGCAGATGGAGCTCGTCAGAGGCTTCGAGGCAGATATATGAAACCTCATTGCTCGCATCCGCCCCCTGTACATTGAGGCCCCCCAGGTTTATTTGAGTAAAATCATTATAGGTGCCGCTTTCCTTAGCGGTAACCCCGACCTTTGGAGGAGCGGTATGGTTGTTTACCTTTATCCAGAGGCAGCAGATCAGTTCTTTTGCCTTTTCACGATCAAGAGAACCTTCAGCAAGCTCTCTCTCGTAGAAGGGATACAGGTGCTGGTCAAGGTGGCCGGGGCTCATGGCATCCCAGCCATTGAGCTCGGTTATGGTGCCAAGGTGGACGAACCAGTACATTTGCAGCGCTTCATGAAAAGTTCTGGGTCTATTGGCGGGGACTTGTCTGCATATTTCAGCAATATGCAGCAGTTCTTCACGTCTTTTGGACTCTGTTTCGGTTTCGGCCATGTTCTCGGCAAGATCAGCATGTCGTTCTGCAAAGATGATTGCAGCATCACAGGCAATATTCATACCCTGGAGCTGCTCTGCTTTATCGGATGCCTCCGGGTCATTTTGGAAATCGAGTCTTTCTATACGCTCTGCAATCCGGTTTTTAAAATCAATCATACCCATAGTATAAATTGTGCCATCAAGAGCTGTATGACCAGGGGCACGCTGTTCCATAAACTCGGTGAAAAGACCTGCGTCATAGGATTTTCGCCATTCCGCGGGGATCTGGCTGAAAATGCGGTCACGCATGGAACGACCCTGCCAGTATGGAATAACCGTCTCTTCATACATGGAAATATCTTCTTTCTTTACCCGGTAGCTGGCCATCTTGCGGTCATTGAGGATACGCAGGTCCTCACCGCTGTGGCAGGTGAGTTCGGGAAAGGTAGACACAACCTTTGGCGCAGGGCCGCGTTCGCCGACAATGAGTTCGCCATCACCGATATAGAGGGTTTTGTGTTCACAGAGATGCTTGAAAAAGAGAGCACGCAGCACTGGCAGAGAATGTTTGCCACTGTTCTCCTGATAGAATTCTGTTTCCAGAAGGGCACGTTCAATAGATAGAGATGGCTTTGTTTCAAAGCTGAGTTTTCGTAATGCTTCAATCCTGCTATTCATTTTATCCTCCAACGTGGACATCAAGTCCGTATTCTCTGAGTATTGAGAGTGCTCTGTTTATCTGGTTGTTTTCCGGGCTCTTCATCTCAAGTCCCTTGTAATTTACAGCCAGTTTTCTGTATTTAGCTTTACCGGAAGGATGATATGGCAGAATATCAACCCCCTGCACCGCCGGGCATTGTACAAGGAAGAGCCCCGTTGCCCTGATATTTGTTTCATCGTCATTGACTCCTGAAATCAGGGGAACACGAGCCCTGATCTGGTGTCCTGCAGTTGAAAGTGTTTTAAGATTATGGAGTATCAGTTCGTTTGTAACACCGGTGAAGAATAGATGTTTTTCACTGTCCATATGTTTAATATCAAAAAGAAAAAGATCCGTATGGACAGCAATATTCATAACAGTTTCTGTTGGTGCAAAGCCGCTGGTATCTACTGCACGGTGGATATCGAGTTTGCCGCATTCCTGAAGGAGTTCCAGGAGAAATTCCGGTTGCATCAGCGGTTCACCCCCGGAAAATGTAACACCACCGCAGGATTGATCAAAAAAAGGCAGATCCTTTTTTATCTCTTCCATAAGGGGTTGAGTTTCAGTTTTCCAGCCGATTGCCTCATGGCTGAGGGCGGGGCAGACATCCACGCAGTTGCCGCACTGAGAACATAACTCCATATCCCGCAGGATAGCCCCCCCGGTAACCCTGAGGGCATCTTCAGGGCATATTTCCACACAGGCACCGCAGCCGACACATTTCTTGGGATGGGTAATTATGCGGACTTCTCTCTCTATTCCCTCCGGGTTATGACACCAGTGACAGCCTAGAGGACAGCCTTTCAAAAAGATGGTTGTCCTGATATTCGGGCCATCGTGGAGTGCATAACGTTTAATGGCAAAAATCGTCGGGTTTTCAGCTTTCATTTCTATATTTAACAATAGATCTTATTCTCAGACAACTGTTTTTACACATTTCCTTGCCAATTTTTCCAAAACCCCATAGAGTTTACGGGAAATATACTCTGGTAGAGATGATAGATATAATGCATTTTTTTTTATTTCTCATGTAAAGCTCAGGTTAAAGGAGATTCTTTTATGAAACT
>DEIL01000219.1:0-530 GCA_002352445.1 Desulfobulbaceae bacterium UBA2775 | reverse complement strand
GGAAATTGTGTTATTGACGATGATATGCAGGATATATACACCACGGTAGATGCGGCAGATCGACTACTTCTGGTAAGCCCGGTTTATTTTTACGGCCTTTCTGCGCAGTGTAAAATTTTTGGAGATCGGATGCAGGCCAGGTGGGCCAGAAGGTACCTGCTGAAGGAACGATATCGCCTGGAAGAGGGACGAAAAGGGTATCTTATCTCTTCTGCTGCGACGAAAGGACCGAAGATCTTTGATTGCAGTATACTGACCACAAGATATATCTACGATGCGATGGATGTAGAATATGGCGGAGAGTTCCTGGTAAAAGGGGTCGATAAAAGAAAAGCTGTTCTTGAACATCCGGAAGAGATGCAGCGTGCAGAGGCCTTTGGCAAAGATATTCTTGCAGGTCGTATCTGATTTATATGAAAGTCACATTACTTTCATGCTTCGTTATGAAACTCATTTTAAGGGTGTAGTACGGTATGAAAGAAACCCTTCTACTCCGGTCATTTTTTGCTGCCTATCAACTGATCTGGTAC
>DEIL01000205.1:217-3643 GCA_002352445.1 Desulfobulbaceae bacterium UBA2775 | reverse complement strand
GTCTGTATTTTATATATATCATCATTTCAGCAATAACCGGACTCGTGAAGAAGTTTTGTGCAATGCATGGATTAGACTATGATGGCACTAACAAGGCTAATTCAGCCGACGCAAAAAACCGCGCGGCTGATTAGCGGCGGTTAGCTGGTAACTAAGAATTGAAGCTGATGGCACTTTTTGAAAATTTGAAGCTTGACTTCAAATAATAAAATGCATACTATAAGTAGCAAATTAATGTTATTGGAGAATTAATGTCTGTAACCAGCAACCCAGCGATAGCACCTCGGTACACTGTAGTCCCGGAAGAAAAAGCGGGTGGAGCAACTTATACGCCTAATATTCTTGCCGATTTTGTTGCCCGCCAAATTGTCAAGATACTTGACGAAATTCCTGTAGATCGCCCACTACGGGTTCTGGATCCAGCAATTGGGGATGGTGAACTTCTTGTCAGCCTCTTACGGCAACTTGCTAAACATTCGGGGCTTGATATAAAAGTCTATGGTTTTGAAACGGACCAGTATGCTCTCGATATTGCCATAAGACGCTTAAGGCAATGTTTCCCTACCGTCGAGATTAATTTTAAATCAGAGAGTTTTCTCGAATTCGTGCTGGAACATTTCAGCATGGACGGCAATCTTTCACTTTTCGGTCCACCCGTTCCAGCAACCTATGACCTCATTATCGCCAACCCTCCTTACGTACGTACCCAGATCATGGGGGCCATCAAAGCGAAACTTCTTGCGCAGCAGTTCGGCTTGTCCGGTCGCATAGACCTCTACTATGCTTTCATTCTCGCTATGTCCCAAGTGCTCAGACCCAAAGGAATTGCCGGAATTATCGTTTCCAACCGCTTCATGACAACAAAATCTGGAGCTTCAGTCAGGAAGGCCCTTTTCCAACGTTTCAACATTCGGCACGCTTGGGATTTAGGCGATACAAAGTTGTTTAATGCCGCCGTTCTGCCAGCTGTTTTGCTTGTTGAGGGCAAGAATGGAAACAAGATAGAAAACCCTAAGTTCACATCGATTTACCAGACCTCCGAACCAGCAAGCGATATCGTTACTAACCCTATCACCGCACTTGAAGGGGAAGGCGTTATCCAGACTGAGGATGGGAGGCATTTTAATGTCAAACATGGCAAGTTAGATACCAGCGACACACCCGATGGTGTGTGGCGCATTACGACGAAAACCGTTGATGCTTGGTTAGCGAAGGTGCAAGCCCATAGATGGGGCACCTTTCGCGACATCGGCAAAATTCGCGTTGGAGTCAAAACTTGTGCCGATAAGGTTTTTATTAGGAACGACTGGATGGACATGCCCGAGGTTGCCCGTCCTGAGCTACTCAAGCCTCTTACCACTCACCACATAGCATGTCGCTTCAAACCCCTTATTTCCAACCAGCCAAGCCAGATACTATATCCACATGAGATTATTCAGGGCCGTCGTCGTGCGGTGGACCTATCACAATATCCTAACAGTCAAGCCTATCTTGAGTCACACCGCTCTGTGCTCGAAGGCCGCAAATACGTTATCGAGTCTGGCCGGGAATGGTATGAAATATGGGTTCCGCAAGACCCGGATGCTTGGAATCTCCCTAAACTCGTGTTCCGGGATATTGCCGAAGAACCTACATTCTGGATCGACTTGGACGGTTCTGTCGTTAACGGTGACTGCTACTGGCTCATCTGCCAGAATCCCGAACAGACTGATCTGCTATGGCTAGCGGCTGCCGTTGGAAACTCGACTTTCATAGAGCGTTTTTATGATCACTGCTTTCACAATAAATTATATGCAGGTCGTCGCCGCTTTATTACGCAGTATGTCGAGAAGTTCCCCGTCCCTGCCCCGCACACCCAGCATGGTAAGGCTATAATCGCGAAGGCAAAGCGGGTATATGAATGTGGTTCGTCATCCGAGGCCGATCGGCTCAAAAATGATCTGAACTCAATGGTCTGGGAGGCATTCGGATTAGTTGTCGAAGAAGTCGGCCGGTAGTGGAATCTGGAGCTTTTTATTCAGTACCTTGCCCTGAAACTTTGGGAACCGTGTGAAAAAATTTTCGCCCGTCGCCAAAAACAAGTGCGTCAGAGTGATGTTCTCCCCGTCCGTCAATGCATAGAACAGCGCATAGCGCACGTCGCAGTGCCGAATCTGGTGCCCCTCAATCTTCGGAACATCAAGCTTTTCATCGCTGTCCGGACACACCAAGCCAAGATCGATGGTCGGTGAAGTTTGCAGCTTCACTTCAAGAAGCTGATGGCGAATGTCTGGAAACTGCCCGTCGTCCCGGTAGTCGGCGTATCCCAAGTGCTGGCATATTAGCCGGTGCAATGACGCGCCCCGATTGCGCTCTTGGTCATAGCCGATGTCCGCAAACCGTTCCCCTAATAGGGGTTGAAGTCGGTCGAAAATTTCTCTGATCGGCATCAACTGACCAGCCTGAGGATGATCGACCGGGCTCGCAATAGCAGATAGATCGAGACCTGCCTGCACGAAGGCCCGAAGAGGCATTGTATCTTCTTCCACGATCAACTCAGCCTTCGCCTCACCGGGGATCAATCGGGCTTGGTACTTTTGGGTCAGTGTGCCCGTTGTATCCAGAAAAGCCAGCGTATCGCCTGTAACAACCTTCACCCTCTTGATCACGTCACCCTCACTTACACGAATGAGCACATAGCGCCTTGTGGGCGAAAGTTCTTCATTCCAGACTTGGAGGTTATTCGATTTCTGAACGTAGGTGTCGAAAAACTGTCCAGGAAAGCGCGGCTGTGTCTTCCTAAAACTCGACGGAACTGGATAGCCAAGCGCCCGGCAGACATGCCCCTTAACTACTTTCGAGCGGGTCCGCAGCGGAAGTCCGGCAAGCGAGATGCCTCTCATTTTCGCGTCAAGCAATTCTTCGAGCTCCGGTGTGGGAATCCAAAGCTTGGGGTCACCGATCTCTATAGAGTCGTATATTGATAGGCCACTTTCATGGATGGCATTAACGTATTGTTGTATAATTTTGCTATTTCCCGTCATTTTTAATGCTTTCTTCAGTCAAAAGTTCTGGAACACTAACTCCAAGAGCCCCAGCGATTAGCTCCAATGTGCTGAGAGTGACATTTCTTTCCCCTCTTTCCACAGCTCCAATATAGGTTCGGTGAAGGTTGCATTTTTCAGCCAAAGCTTCTTGGGATAACCCCCTTATTTTCCTGAAAGCCCAAATATTGTTCGATAGAATTCGAGTAATTCTGTGGCTCGGCTTTCTTAGCTTGTCTTTTATTGTATTTTTTGACATGATTATTTTCCTGCATTCAGTGAAAGTAATCTTATGAACTGGATGACTATAAGTCTACAGACTATGAGTAGCACATTAATACAAACAGCCAAAATACCAGCTAACAAATCGCTGCACTGGTTTTAATATAACTTTGGGAGACTC
>DEIL01000205.1:0-172 GCA_002352445.1 Desulfobulbaceae bacterium UBA2775 | reverse complement strand
CGCGCTCCTCATCCTGGGCGTTATTAAACAATAAAGCACTTATATAAAAGGAGTGAAGTAATGGTATATTTAGGTACTGGATCAGAACATCAGATCAGCAAAATAAAAAATCTTGGAGAAATCATTACGCTTGATGACAGATCACAATGGAACGATAATTTGAGTGAGGCTT
>DEIL01000265.1 GCA_002352445.1 Desulfobulbaceae bacterium UBA2775 | reverse complement strand
TCGCTTTCCATGGCGGTCAGCGGTTGTTGCCCTGTTTCAAGGGCAGCAACCATTGCCCCGTACTGATCGATTTACGGGATGAGGATTGATGCGCAAGAAGTTGGCCAGCGGGGAGCTTTCCTGGACTCGAGCGAAGGAAATAATTCGCAAGACCTTAAAGGCACCAGCAGGGAACGAAAAAGACATTATCGAAAATGAACTGTCGCGGCCCGTGCGGCCAGTCGCTAAACCATTACCGCTCCAAAGAACCATCAAGCACTTATCGAAATCTCTGAACTCAGATCCTAAGCGAACCTTCAAGGTCAGCACCCACGACCTTTACGCGCTACTTGTTACATTACAAGGGAAAAATGTAGATCAGAAAGATATTGACCGTGTACGCAATGCATTCCCGATGTTGTGGAACGATAGCTAGCGTGCAACGAGCCGTTTAACAGCTGAACGCCGGGCCTTACTTTATTAACGGATCGCTGATCCAAATAAACTCAGCTTCACAAGCAAAACAGAACCAATAAACGATTCATAGAGGCAGCTCTATCATTCCATTATTTTTGTATAAATAATAACGTTATCAGAGCCATTCTGAATGGCTCTTTGGGGTCGGCAACCGTGTTTTAATCCGCGAACTGCGTACTGCCTGAATCGAAGGCCAGTTACGGTCAAAGCAGATATTCAATACGGTGTTCAAATTATGATCGGATGTTATCGATAAACTAGATAGCATTCAAATTTTGTAATTATTATTAATATAAATAAGAGTTCTTTGGTTTTATTGGTAATTGTTGGAACTTATCCAATAAACTACCAGAGCTAAAAATAACTTGTTTAAATCCTAAAAGGAGAATGAAATGGCTGTCGAAGTAATTCGTGACGCTTTAGCTTGGTCTTCTGTAATTAATTATGCGCTACGGATATTTTTGGTTTGGCTCACGATTGGCTATATAGGTTTCATGGAAAATGGTTCACATTGTCAGCAGAAACATTTACTTTAATCCATTACGTAAGCATGGCATTCTATAAGTTATGTATATTTCTGTTTAATCGTGTTCCATATTTTGCATTACGAATCGTTGTATAAAATTCTTGCATTTAACAAACACGTCTATTATGCAGGTGTTAGGAGCAACCTCTTCCATGGTTTAGCGTTGCGTTTATGTATGTTCAAACTGAAACGAAAACTTGTGACGAATTAGGTAAATGAAATTTTCAAATACTTACGCATGCTTAGATGAGGTTTTTTTCGAAAAAAATCGGCCTACACCTGTTCTGGACCCCCAGCTCTTTTTATGGAATTCCAGCTTGGCCGAACAGCTAATGATTCCAAATGAATTGAAACATGACTCGGTTGCCTTGGCACAAGCTTTTTCAGGAAATCACATTCTGCCCGGATCAGAACCCATCGCGACCGCGTATGCAGGACACCAATTTGGCCACTTTGCTCACCAGCTCGGAGACGGAAGAGCACATCTTCTCGGGGAGGTGTTCGATCAATTCGGTCAAAGGTGGGACATTCAACTCAAAGGTTCCGGTCGCACCTCATTTTCCAGAGGAGGGGATGGCCGTTGTGCCGTCGGTCCAGCTGTTCGTGAGTTCATCATGAGTGAGGCCATGAAAGCTTTAGGTGTTCCAACAACGCGGTGTTTGGCAGTTGTCACTACGGGGGAACCGGTTTTTCGTGAGACTCCATTACCAGGAGCTATCGTGACACGGGTTGCTTCAAGTCATTTGCGTATTGGAACTTTTCAATTCTTCGCGGCTCGAGGTGATCATCAAGCCCTCAAGACTCTCTGCGACTATACGATTGAGCGTCACTATCCGGAATTGCAGGAAGAGGGACCGAATCCATATGTCCTGTTTGTCGATAAGGTCATCGAAAGACTGATTCGACTAGTCGTCGAATGGATGAGGGTCGGGTTTATTCACGGTGTCATGAATACGGATAACACATCCCTTTCCGGAGAAACCATTGACTATGGCCCTTGTGCCATGATGGGGAGCTATGATCCACAGACCGTTTATAGTTCGATTGATACTCTGGGACGGTATGCTTTTGGCAATCAGCCTGAAATTGCGCAATGGAACATTGCACGGTTCGCTGAATGTCTGTTGCCACTCATCAATGCTGACACAAATAAAGCAATAGATCAGGTTGGACCTATTATTACAGAGTTTCCCGATCGGTTTAGGAAAGTATATATGGAAATGATGGGAAAGAAGCTTGGACTAACATCTTTTCAGCAAGAGGATCAGAAACTTTTATTTTCGGTTCTGGACCGACTCAAGGAGAGGAGCATAGACTACACGATCACTTTCGATCTCCTCACCAAATCTTTGATGTCTGAGGTTGCCACTTCTCAGATGAAGAATGAACTTAAGGAGTGCTTTGACCGTTGGCAAAAACGAATAAACGAGCAACAAGCAACTTCTCAAGAGGTTCAAGAACTGATG
Source organism: Desulfobulbaceae bacterium UBA2775 (assembly GCA_002352445.1). Taxonomy (GTDB): domain Bacteria; phylum Desulfobacterota; class Desulfobulbia; order Desulfobulbales; family Desulfocapsaceae; genus Desulfomarina. Next base: position 2,904 of record DEIL01000265.1, on the reverse strand, counting down.
AGACAACACAATCCTGTGGTAATCCCAAGGAACCATCATCTCGAAGCGGTAATTCAAGAGTGTGAGCAGACCGGTAAGGTTACGTTGGCCGAGAAATTTATTCAAGTCCTTCGCTCTCCTTATGAAGAGCTGGCACAAACGTCCCAGTATCAAGACCCGCCGAGCGACGGTGATGAGGATTATCAAACTTTCTGCGGAACCTGAAACTCGACTGTCCAACTTTGGTATGACATTCACTAATAAATAATAGAACTGCAAAAATATGTTTTCTAGTTGGAATTCTGAAGAACTGAATAAAATCGAAACGATCACCATCGGGCATTATGATGCCAATGCCCAATCTTTTTGGGAAGGGACAAAAGACCACGACGTAACACAAAATCGCGAAGCATTTTTATCGGCTTGTATCCAGGGAAAGTCACTAGACATCCTAGATTTTGGTTGTGGGCCTGGGCGAGACGTTAAGTATTTTAAAGCATTGGGACATCTTCCTACTGGCTTGGACGGCAGTGAGGAGTTTTGCCGGTTCGCTCGTCATTACACCAATTGCCCGATCCTTCAACAAACCTTTCTTAACTTGGAATTGCCGAAAGAAAAATTCGATGGCATTTTCGCCAACGCCGCGCTTTTTCATATTCCTAGTCAGGAATTGCCCCGAATCCTTAGTGAATTACATGGCGCTCTTCGATCGAGCGGTATTTTATTTTCTTCCAACCCTCGCGGTAACGACGAAGGGTGGCAAGGTCAACGGTACGGTCAATACATGGAATTGAATACTAGCCAGTCCTATCTGGAAGCAGCTGGGTTCGAAATATTGCACCACTATTATCGCCCTTCAGGCAAACCTCGCCATGAACAACCCTGGTTGGCAATAGTAAGCCGATGTGTTCATAGTAAGACTATTGGACCGATTCCATTATCTATTGGCTGAATGTTCTCAAACCGAGCGTGATGCACGTAAGCTTTTGAAATAAAGTTGGTTCTGGTTTCGAGTTTGATGAAACCGTAAGTTGGTAAATCTCCAGGATTCATTTTTCAGTCGTTGTTCCAAGGGCGCAACCCGTCTTCCGCGCCGCAATGTGTTGATTGTTCGTTGGATGACGGCAACTGAGCCTGCTGGGTGCCCAGATGGTTGATTTTCTCTTGCCAAAAAGCCCGCTAAGCCATTGATTCATGGTTAAGCGCGGAACGTGGGTTACGCCCACCCGAGCTCAGATCGTAATTCTAAAAAGTGGGTCGATCCATCGCAACTAAGATGCAACCTTGAGCGTCTGCAATTGGCCGAAAGCGGACGATTGCATCAGTTAAGGATACCGAGTGTTTAAAAAATGTACAATCGCGAGCCACCGATGATCCGCCAACTTCCTGTTCCTGGCCAGAGCAGGCATTTACTCGGTTCAATCGTCCCTCATTTTGACTATCCCAAAAACCGTCGTTTTTAGGAGGCTTGCTTCAAAGCGTTTCTCTCAGTACACATGCTCTGCCGTGCCTTGAAATTGCTGGCAGGATGCGAGCTTCTCTTTCGCAAAAAGGTAGGTTTATCGGAGACTGTACCAAGCCCCTCTACCTTTGCCATGCAACTCAATCAGGCCACGGTCGAGCAGGTTCTTGAAGTGCTGCTTGAGGGTGTTGCGGCTGATGCCGGTGAGGGTGACCGCTTCACCGATTGTAATGCGGCCGTGATCGCGCAGATGATCGAGGATATCGACTGACAGCTCCGGCAGCCGGGCCAGAAGGAGGCGCTCCCGCCCCACCTTGTCGCGCAAGCGCAGCATTTGGCGTTGCAGCGCCTTCAGGAAAAATAGCAGCCAAGGCAGCCAGTCCGGCTCGTCGGTGCGGATGGTTCTTTGGGTGCGGCGCAAGGCTAGATAATAGCCTTCTTTGCTCTGCTCAATTACGTTTTCGAGCGAGCTGTAAGGGGCATAGACATAGCCGGCCCGAAGCAGGAGGAGTGTTGTAAGAACACGGCTCAGACGGCCGTTGCCATCCTGGAAGGGGTGAATCTCCAGAAACACAACAACAAAAATACCGATAGCGATCAACGGATGGAGAGACCGCGCGTCCGTCGTTTCATTGAACCAGGCGACCAACTCGGTCATAAGCTGCGGCGTTTCGAAAGGTGTTGCCGTCTCGAAAACAATACCGACTTGCTGGCCCTCGGCATTGAAGGCCGCTACGCTGTTGGATGAGGTCTTGTAACTACCCCGGTGCCGGTCGTCCTTTTCGCTGTAGCGCAGTAGGTCACGATGAAGCTGTTTGATATGATTCTCAACCAGGGTGATTTCTTTCCAGGATGTGAAGATCGTTTCCATCACCTCGGCATAGCCAGCGACTTCCTGTTCGTCTCGCGTGGCGAAGGTCTTGATCTCGAGATTAGATAGCAGCCGTTCAACATCACGATCGGAAAGCCGGCTGCCTTCGATGCGGGTCGATGAGCCGATGCTCTCGATTGTTGCGACATGGCGTAATGCCGATAGCCTTTCAGGGGCAAGAGAGCCAAGTGCGCGCCATGCGCCCTTGAACTCATCTATTTCCGCGACGAGTCCAAGCAACTCATGTGAAATATGCAATGCGTCCGTGACGATCATATTCCGTTTATACGCCCGATAACACCCAATTACAATAGCACGTTTTCGACAAGCTCAAAAACAGTGACCTGCCCCAAGGCCAGGCCGAAGAACAGTCGAGCATTGGCACCGGTGGGTGTTTCATGACAACTTCGCTGTCGCCGGGCTATCGAGGGGGGTCTGGCTATCGAAGATCTCCATTTAGCCCGCGCTTGTCAACGCATATTAGGGGTCACGCATATTAGGGGTCACACGTATTAGGGGTCAGGTCGCTCATTGCACACTCTCCCGCAGGAATATGCGACCTTGCCCGGAGTAAATATTCGACGAACCCATT
>DEIL01000056.1:195-14346 GCA_002352445.1 Desulfobulbaceae bacterium UBA2775 | reverse complement strand
AGCTGAGTAAACGAGCTATACACTCCACCATTTCCGACTTTATTGAATGCGCAGGTCTGGCCAAAAAAGCCGGATATGACGGGGTGGAGGTCATGGGTTCGGAAGGCTACCTGATCAACCAGTTCATCGTAAAAAAAACCAATCGTAGAACTGATGAATGGGGAGGTGATTTTGAAAATCGCATTCGTTTTCCCCTGGCTATTGTAAACGGCATCCGTGAGGCGGTTGGAGGGGATTTTATCATTATCTATCGGCTCTCCATGCTCGATCTTGTAAAAGATGGCTCCAGCTGGCCTGAAGTTGTTGAACTGGCAAAAGGGATTGAGCAGGCGGGGGCAACAATCATTAATACCGGCATCGGCTGGCATGAGGCACGAATACCGACAATTGCTACCATGGTTCCAAGAGCCGGATTCACCTGGGTTACTCAGCGGTTGATGGGGGAGGTGAAGATTCCCCTTGTCACCACCAACCGGATTAATATGCCTTCAGTTGCCGAAGCAGTGCTTACTGAAGGGCGCGCGGATATGGTCTCTATGGCCAGACCTTTTCTGGCGGACCCTGACTGGGTAAAAAAGGCTGAGCAGGGCAAAGAAGATGAGATCAATACATGTATTGCCTGCAACCAGGCATGTCTTGATCATATCTTTTCACGAAAAACTGCGACTTGTCTGGTAAATCCCAGGGCCTGCAACGAGACGCTGATGCCCTTTAAAAAGAGCAAAGTCAAAAAACGAGTGGCTGTGGTGGGAGGCGGACCTGCCGGACTGTCCTGTGCCACTGTCGCAGCAGCGCGGGGACACTCCGTTACCCTGTTTGAGGCGGCAAGTGAAATCGGCGGCCAGTTTCGTCTGGCACGTCAAGTTCCCGGCAAAGATGAATTTGAAGAGACTCTGCGCTATTTCCACCATCAACTGCAATTGCATAATGTCGATATTCGGCTTGACTGCAGGGCTCAGGCCGGGGATCTGGAGGGATATGATGACATTGTTATCAGCACCGGTGTTGTCCCGCGAAAGATAGAGATTGAGGGGGCAGAAACCAACAGTGTTTCACTTTACAATGAGGTTCTCTCCGGTAAAAAAGAGATTGGCAAAAGGGTTGCAGTTATAGGCGCCGGCGGCATTGGCTTTGATATGGCTGAATACCTCCTGCATGAAAACTCCTCGCCATCTTCCATCCCCTCTTTTATGGCCCGGTGGGGAGTTGATACCCGCTATGAAAAGGGTGGTGGGCTTGGAGAGATAATTCCCATGCAGCCTGCAAGAGAACTCTATCTGCTCCAGCGTAAGAAAACGAAGCCGGGAGCGGCACTTGGTAAAACCACTGGCTGGATTCACCGAATGGTAATGAAGAAAAACGGAGTCAAATTGCTGAACGGGGTAGAGTATCTTGCTGTCAGTGAGCAGGGGCTTCTTATACGCCATAACAATGAAGAGGCGCTGCTTGAAGTAGATGATATAGTCATCTGTGCAGGGCAACTTTCTGAACTGACACTGGCTAAGGAATTAGATGATCTTGGAATCACCTATCATCTAATTGGCGGTGCCTTAAAAGCCGGTGAACTTGACGCAAAAAGAGCCATCCTTCAAGGGACGGAACTTGCTGACAGTTTCTAAAAATGATGGCTTTGCAATGAAGCCTTTTGGTCCGTCCGTCATTCCCGCGCTGGAATGACAGACGGAGTGACCTTTCAAGGTTGACAAGCTCCTGGTTCTTTCAATACCAGCACGAATGAGATAGAGTCAAAAGTCAGCCGGAGAAATATGTTCGGAGAACAGTGTGGATTGCACCTTTTGGTGTGAGCTGGCTGGAATAGAGACCGAACCTGTCAACCGGGAACTCCGGACTCTGCAGTAAACTGTTGCCGGCCAGAAACTGGTGTAACCGATTTATCGGACTGTTTTGTAATCTGGCAAGGGTAATATGTGGCGAGTATTTTCTCTTCTCTTTTGGAATGCTGCGGGTAAATAGTGTTTTCTCTATTTTGTTGCGAAGCAGACAAAGCTCTTCCTGTGGGTCTATACCGACCCAGAGTACACGAGGGGTACCCCTAGGAGGAAAGGTTCCCACATCCCGTAAAGAGAGGATAAAAGGCTGGAAAGAGATTTCCTCAAGTCCTTCCTGGATATCACGAAGTTTACTGCTTTCTATATTACCGATAAATTTTAATGTCAGATGGAGTTGTTCTTTGGGCACAGGGTATGCTCTTGGAATTGATCCTCCCATACCCTCAACTCTTTTTTTGATACTGTCCGGGATGTCTATGGCAACAAACAGCCTTATCATTGATCCTCTCCAGCATGTTGTGACAGTTGTAAAATTGCCAGGTTTGCAATAGTCAGACCGAAGATGCCGGTTATTGTCGGTAGACTACCAAGTACATTGCGTTTTCTGCCCCTGTCTGAAAAGGGTGTTTCTCCAATGATTTCCTCTTCAGCATCTTTAACAGGATCTTTGTATTCAAAATTAATCGGTTCAGTAGAGTAAACACAGGTAATCCCGGCACCGACACCTCTTTTACGCAACCGTTTGCGCAACTGCTTGGCGAGAGGGCAGCCTTTTGTCTCGAAAAGATCGCCGGAGCGGATAAAAGTGGGATCGGTACGCAGGGCAGCACCCATGGAACTAAGAGTAGGAATTGCCTTTAGGTAAGCTCCCTGCAGAAGTTGGGCCTTCGGGTTTAAGGAGTCAATTGCATCAATGAGTAGATCCGGTTTTGGGGATAAGATCTGCTCCAGAGTCTCATCTCCGGCAAAAAGCTGCATTGGTTCCACCTTGCATCCGGGATTTATGGCCAGTGCTCTGTCCCGTGCAGCCAGAGCTTTTGGCTGCCCAATGGTTGTCTCAAGGGCAATGATCTGCCTGTTTAGGTTGGTCAGCTGTATGGTATCAAAATCAACAAGGCGTAAATGGAGGATTCCCGCCCGTACAAGACCTTCGACCACATATCCTCCCACAGCTCCCAATCCGACAATTGTTACCGATTTCGACTGCAGATGTTGAAAGCTTCTGTCTCCCAATAATCGCTGTGTTCTGGCAAAACGTTCCATGGTGTATTGATATAATCCTCTTTGTGTTGGAACTCCATCTCATTTTCTACTCTTGGGCAATATAATCTTGACACGGGGCAGGTAATTAATTATCATATAACTTAGTAATAAGAATATTTACTAAAGAGGAACGCTATGCAACTTCGAATGACTAATCAGCGGGAGACAATTCTCCGCGAACTCAAAAAAAGCAAACAACATCTAACTGCAGACGAACTTTATGATAGAGTCAAGAAGGATATGCCGAGAATCAGTCTGGCAACTGTCTATCGTAATCTTGAAATACTTTCCGGAGCAGGGTTGATTGGTAAACTGGAAATCAGTGGCAGACAGAAGAGGTTTGATTATGATGTTGTTGACCACGATCATGTTTATTGTACCGTGTGTCATAAAGTCAATAATCTGGCTATTGAACGTCAGGGTCTGCATACCAAGGAAATAAAGGCTGTCAAGGGGTATACTGTTACAGGGTACAGACTTGAGATTATCGGTATATGTCCGGCTTGTCAAAAAAGAAAAGCAAAGCAGGAGAAGAAGAAATGAGTGGATGTGGAAGTAAGGAATTAAGTGGAGAACACAAGCAGGTACTTGAAGCATTGGCGAAAAAAGGCGGCCCATGCGGAAATAAAGATATCGTAGAGGCAACGGGGCTTGATAAGAAGGTGGTAACGAGCAAAATAACCGCCCTGAAAAAGAAAGGATTGGTAGACAGCCCGGTTCGCTGTAAGTACGGAATTACAGAGGATGGTCGGGGAGCCCTGAAATCCTGATTCTGTTTTCCTGTTGATCTGTTAAATCAACAGGAAAAGTAGTTACACAGGGCCTGCAGATGGTCAGACATCTGCAGGCTTTTTTCTGCCGCCATAGCAAGTGATTATCCAAAAAAGTTTTTATTGCGGGAATAATAGATGAGAGAGATAATAGCAAAAACACGAACATTCCGACGCTTTTTCCAAAATGAGGCTGTCAGCTCAGAGATGCTTTCTGAATTGCTTGATCTGGCCAGGCTGGGTGGGTCGGCACGAAACGGCCAACCATGGCAGTATCTGGTCATAAATACACCGGAAATGTGTGAAAAAGTTTTCCCTTTTCTTGGTTGGGCAGGGTATCTTAGTGACTGGAAGGGGCCGGTTGAGGGGGAGCGACCAAGTGCGTATATCCTCTGTCTGTTGAACTCAAACTGGCTGAAGGGGCCGGAAAGTGAAGCACAGTTTGATCTGGGGGTGGCAACTCAGAATCTGCTACTCGGAGCAATGGAAAAGCGGCTCGGAGGGTGCAGGATAGGTTCATTTAATCCAAAACTGGCAGATCTTTTTGATTTGCCTGAGTATCTGGATATCTCACTTGTTGTTGCCCTCGGCAGACCACGTGAGACAGTAATTATTGAGGAGTGCAAAGAAGATTCGGATATAAAATACTGGCGGGACGATGATGGTGTGCACCATGTGCCGAAAAGATCTCTGGAAAGTTGTCTCATTACCTTGAATGTCAGGGAATCAGACAACTAACGGCTATACTCGACAAACCCGTAAAAACCCAAATTCTTCACCATCCCGTCATTCTAAGTTTCAGATAGCTAAGTCGGATAAGCGTAGACTTCGAGAAGTTTGATATACAGGTAAGCGAGCCTGCGAGACTCCGGATCGGACTTTTTACGACGCCATCACACCTGAAAGCGGATATTTAATATATCACCGTCAACCACAGTATAATCTTTTCCCTGGACATACATTTTCCCCTGTTTTTTCAGCTCAGCTTCGCTGCCAAAGGCAATCAGTTCGTCGTACTTCATCACCTCGGCTCTGATAAAACCTTTCTGCAGGTCGGAATGGATAGCCCCGGCCGCCACAGGTGCGGGAGAGTCAAGGCGCACAAGCCATTGCCGGACTTCATCTTTTCCCACGGTGAAAAAAGAGATGAGGCCCAGTGCTTTCAGACAAAGCCGGGTCATTGCTCCCAGGGCGGGTTCCTCAATGCCAAGATCAGTAAGGAATTCATCTTTTTCTTCCTCGGAATCGAGAATGGCAATTTCTGATTCAACCTGGGCAGAGACACTCATTGCTTCAATTTTTTCTTTATCGCAGATTGGTTTTATCTGGCTGAGCAGACTGTCATCGTCAAGTTTATCTTCGTCAATATTGAACGCCAGAATAAGTTCCTTTCTGGTTATAAAAGGGTAACTCCGGATAATCATATCTTCATCTTGGGTAAATTCCATCAACCGCAGAGGTTTTTCTTCTTCGAGGTGAACCAATATTTTTCTCATCAGTTCCAGCTCTTTTGCCTGGCTGTCATCTTTAATTTTCTTTAAAGCGGTTTCGATGCGCTCGATCCGTTTTTCAACAAATAACTGATCATGTAAAAGCAGCTCCGAGTTCACCATCTCTACGTCTCGCAATGGATCAACAGTTCCCTCAGCATGGTAGATCCCTTCATCTTCGAAAGCTCTCACCACATGGCAGATCGCATCAACATCATTGATATCATTGAAAATTGATCCCTTTATGATGGTTTCCTGCTCGATTTTGGGAACCAGAACCAGGTCGATTCGTGCCCGGGCATTTTTCTTGGGTGAGTACATCTCCACAAGCTTGTCAAAGCGGGGATCGAGAATATCCGCAGTGCCGGGAACCGGTTTTGGAGGACCGGATTGTTCCCGCAACTCGCTACCGGTGAGTATCTGGAAGAGTGTCTTTTTTCCTGTCTGGGGAAGACCTATTATTCCTACTTTCATTCATCCTCCTGATATTTATAGTGGGGTTGCTGTCGTATTGTCGAGCCGAAGAAGGTAACAGACCACTTAGTTTAAATCAACAAGCTCAGATGTATGATCACTGACGTCGGCAAGAAAAAGTCTATTTTGCAGCTCGGGAGATTTCCCGAGCAATATGGTCACCACCTCAGCACACTCAACAGCAGCGATATAGACAGCAGCAAAGGGGAGAGTGCCGATGGTTGCCTCAATACCTTTTGGCGGGGTTTTATGCGGTGGTCCATAAACTTGTCTCAGACCGGGGTCGCATGGGAAAATGACGGTCGCCTGGCCACTGGAACCACCAATAGCGGCAGATACCATAGGAAGAGAGAGCGTTTTACAGATCGCTTCAACTACAAAACGATCGGAGATCGTATCCAGACAGTCTACAACAAGATTAACCCCCTGCAAGAGTCCTTTGCCGTTTTCGCTACTGAAAAATGCTGCAACAGGATATGTGTTCACGGCCGGATTAATATCATTCACCCTTTGGCCTGCAATATCTGCTTTTGCTTTACCAAGGTTTGCCGGACTGCTGAGAATTTGTCTGTTCAGGTTGCTCTCGTCGAAACAGTCACCATCGATAAGTGTAAGTCTGCCTACACCAATCCTCGCCAGAATCTCAGTGACAGTACCGCCAAGGCCGCCAAGGCCAATTACAGCAACATGAGACTGCAGCAGTTTTCTCTGATCTCTATTGGACAGGGAAGTCTGGTTGCGGCAATATCGTTCAGGGACAATGTCATGTTCCAGGGCACACAACTCTATTTCCTGCAAACTGTGCTCTGTCTGTTCTGCGATTTGACATTCAGCAGAGAAACTGAGGGAAACGTAAGGACGGCCATCAGGGCGGTTTCGATTTTGAGAGAGTGATTTCAGTAAGTCAGGTAATTTATCGGGAAGCATCAGGGCCTCTTTGTGGAGTAGCTATTGTACCGGTATGATCCGGATTATATCATGAAAAGTTATACAAATATTTGAGAAACAGTGGATTGCAAGTCGTCTCTTATTGTAGTCTATCAAAACTAGATTTTGTATTTTTTCCAGCAGCAGTCATTGCTTACTATAGGACCAAATCGACAATATGAAAACAGATAGAATGAAGAAAAGTGGTGGTTTTTTCAGGAAAATGAGGGAAAAGATTTCCGGGGGTCGGGGTGTGGAGCAGAAAGAGCCGAACCGGACGATGAGCGACGACAGGCGGCAGTTGCTGGAGGATTTTGAAGCTGTCATCAGTGAGCCCGGTCAGATTATGGGCTCAGATTTTGAGCGTGCATTTGAATTCATTGAGCAGTATCCGGATACGCCGGAGGCGGAAATTCTTGTTGCCCAGATGTACTCGACTACACCGCAAACCCTCAAGGGGCTAAACTATTCCAGTGCCTTGAAGGTTCTGGAGACGATGCCCAGTCATTCAGGGCGAGAATCTATTGTCAAAGGGATGTATAAGATTGAAAAGGACTATATCAAAGAACTGAAGTCCGATGTGATCGCCTATATGTTGCAGATCATACCGGAACATCCCCTGGCCGACGAACTGACCAGTGCACTTGCAGTAAAGAATCTGACCAGAGCATATGATTTTGTCACCGCCAACCCGGAAAATGTCTATTCCGAAGCGATTATTAAAGCGATGTTCGACAGGGATCCGAATATAGCTTTATTTCTTCTTCAGGAAAAGCTGGATCATCCAAAGGTGGCCAGTATTTTTGAAGGTATTTATAATATTTATAATACAGCGGCGATCAGCATGCTTACTCCTAATGCGATTCTATTTGTGCTCGATATTGCCCCGGATCATCCCCGGATTGGTAAAATGATTGAGGTGCTGGTTGAAAATAACTACACCAAAGCCTTCCATTATTTAAAGGTTCATTCGGATCATATGCTTGCCGATACAATAAAAGAGACGATTCGTAAAAGACATCCCGAGTTAGAACAGCTCCTGGATAAAACAGGATGACGGCTACCCTTCTTTCATCATCTGGCGAAGGACGAAAGGGAGAATCCCCCCATGTTGGAAGTAGGTGACATCGACCTTTGTGTCAAGGCGGGATATCACCTCAAACTCCACCTTACTGCCATCCGGTTTTTGGGCAGTTACCTTGAGTTCCTTTCCAGGTGTCATTTCCAAAAGACCTTCAATTGAGTAAATCTCAGTTCCATCAAGACCCAGGGAGTCTATACTCTGCCCTTTTTTAAAAACGAGCGGTAATGCCCCCATACCCACCAGATTATTTCGGTGAATTCTCTCGTATGATTCTGCAATAACAGCCTTTATTCCCAGCAGACAGGTTCCCTTGGCGGCCCAGTCCCGGGAAGAGCCTGTACCATATTCTTTGCCCGCAAGGACAATAAGCGGTGTGCTTTCCTCCATGTATTTTACCGAGGCATCATAATTGTACAGTTCAGTATTTTCCGGATATTTGATGGTGAAGCTGCCCTCTTTGGGTGCAACCATACGGTTTTTTATGCGAATATTACCAAAAGTCCCCCGCATCATAACCTCGTGATTTCCCCTTCTTGAACCGTAGGAGTTGAAATGGGCGGAATCCACTCCCTGTTCAATCAGGTATTGACCTGCAGGGTAATCTTGTGGAATAGCACCGGCTGGAGAAATATGGTCAGTGGTTACACTGTCCCCGAGCAGAAGAAAAGGTCTGGCCCCGGTTATGTTTTTATGGGGGACAGGTAGGTCGGTGAAGTTGTCAAAGTAGGGCGGGTTTTTTATGTAGGTTGAATTCTTGTCCCAGTTATAGGTGGTACTCTCCTTTACCGGAAGTTTTTTCCAGAATTCGTCGCCTTCAAAGATCTGCGCGTACTCTTCCTCGAAGGTTTTACTGGTGACAACCCGGTTCACCAGGGAATCAATTTCATCGTCATCCGGCCACAGATCATTGAGGTAGACAGGTTGTCCGTTGGGGTCCGTTGCCAGGGGAGAGCTTGTGAGGTCGATATCAACACGGCCTGCAAGGGCAAAGGCAAGAACAAGGATGGGCGAGGCGAGAAAGTTTGATTTTATCTGTTGGTGAATTCGTGCCTCGAAATTGCGATTTCCGGAAAGTACCGCAGCGACATTTAAATCTTCTTCTCGAATCACTCTCTCCAACTCAGGATTAAGCGGGCCGCTGTTGCCTATACAGGTGGTGCAGCCAAAGGCCGTTATATGAAAGCCGAGAGCCTCAAAATACGGCATCAGGCCGCTTTTTTGCAAATAGTTGCTGACGACCTTTGAGCCGGGGGCAAGTGAAGTCTTTACAAAAGCGGGGACTTTGAGCCCGCGTCTAACTGCTTCTTTTGCCATCAGCCCGGCCCCTATGAGGACACTTGGGTTAGAGGTGTTGGTACAGGAGGTGATGGCGGCAATGACCACACTGCCGTCACCGATTTTAACAGGGGAGTTGTTAACTGTGATCTCAATATTTCGTTTAATGACGGTCTGACAGGATTCATCACGACAGCTTTCGCAACCAGATTCATCAATAAAGGTTGAAAGTTCTTTAGTGCTGCTGTCCCGTTCAAACCTGCACCCGAGAATGTCGCCGAAAGTTGACCGCATCATGGAAAGAGGGATACGGTCCTGGGGTCTGGCCGGACCGGCAAGAGAGGGCTCTACGGATGCAAGATCGAAGTCGATCACCTGGGTGTACTCCCGACTCTCCTGTTCTTCATAGAAGAGTCCCTGGAGTTTCGAGATGGTTGCAGTAAGGGCCGCCTGCCGGGTGCGGCCCGTCATTTCCAGATAACTAATGGTTTTGTCGTCAACAGGGAAGAAACCAAGGGTTGCGCCATATTCGGGGGTCATGTTGGAAATTGTAGCCCGGTCCGGTATTGAGAGATTTTGCATCCCCGGTCCGAAATATTCGACAAATTTCTCAACTACCTTATGTTTACGTAACAGCTCTGTCAGGGTGAGGACGATATCGGTGGCAGTTATTCCTTGTCCCGGTTTTCCCGTCAGGCGGACACCGATTACCTCGGGAATTGACATATAATAAGGCTGGCCAAGCATCACCGCTTCCGCCTCGATTCCACCTACGCCCCATCCCATGACACCAATGCCGTTAATCATAGGGGTATGTGAGTCGAGACCAACCACGGTGTCGGGATAGGCAAAGACTTCATCTTTAATAGTTTCGGTAAATGTTACCCGGCCGAGATGCTCAAGATTAACCTGGTGACAAATACCTGAGTTAGGTGGGACAATTTTGAAGTTGTCAAAGCTTTTCTGAGCCCATTTCAACAAGCTGTATCGTTCACTGTTCCGTTCATACTCTTTTGCCACATTCTTTGTGAGACTGGCATGGGTTCCGGAGTAGTCAATCTGAACGGAGTGGTCTGCAACCAGTTCAACGGGAACTATAGGGTTCACTTTGGCAGGATCACCCCCGAGACTTTTGACGGCATCACGCATGGCGGCAAGGTCGACAACCGCCGGAACTCCAGTGAAATCCTGCATTAAAACCCGTGCAGGGTGATAGGGGATTTCAATGGGTGAAGCATAATTTTTCTGCCAGTTTGTTATTGCCTGGAGGTCTTTTTCCTCGACAATACTGCCATCATATTTCCGTAACAGGTTTTCAACCAGAATGCGTATGGAGTAAGGGAGACGTTCAATTTTCCCCATGCCCTGGTGTGATAATTCACGTATGTCAAAGTAGTTATAGGTTGTGTCTCCAACTTGCAGTTGTTTTATACATTTCTGTTTTTCCACAGAGATCCTCACGTGATTGAATCAAAAAGGAGATGTACAGGCAATAAATCCACCCTGTTCTTTCATTGTCTTCAATTTTTTTATGTGGCTTTGTTCTTCCCGGATAATAATTTTTAACTGTTCAATAGTCTCATCATTGTCCAGAAAATCGAGGAGGATCTCATAGAAGATAATGGTATCCTGCTCAAGCTCAATTGACTGTGCTATGAGTTCACCCGGTTCATTTGCATTTTCCAGCATCTTTTTATCGAGTGAAAAACTGTTGTTTTTCACTATGTCCTGAAGCAATGACCGGCCGATGGCTTCCATTTCTTTCTGTTCGGTGCTGAGTATTTGATCTGATTGAATGGATTTGAACCATTCGGCATGTTTCTCTTCTTCTTTAGCCAGGTTGGCAAGAGTTTCCGCCATTTTACGATCCAGCGCTGTTTTGCTGGCATTACGGTAGATTTCAGCACCGTTCTGTTCGATCTGTATTGCAATATTACAAATGTCCGTCACAGTAAACATAGTTCATTCCTTCAAATTTGCCCATAGTGAGCAGAGGATTTTCAAAAGCAGTAATCAAACAAAAAAACGACTGAAAGTGGCAACATCCTCCCTCGGGGTACGGTAGCTGTTTACCGGAGCTTCTTTATCTTCATAACCGACAGCCATTCCACAGACAAGAACGGTTTCCTGATCATAGCCAAGGATTTTTTTGATCAGTTCCGGGTATTGGCCAAGTGCCGCCTGGGGGCAGGTAGCCAGCCCCTCTTCAACGGCAGCGAGCATAATCGATTGGATGAACATACCATAATCGAGGTAGGATCCGGTTTTCATAACCGGATCAAGGAAGAAGAAGAGAAGAACCGGCGCACCAAATCCATGATAGTTGGCTACCCACTGTTCATATCTTTTTTCCTTATCTTTCCTGTCGATCTGCAGGGTAGAATAGAGCTGTCTGCCACAGACCACCCTTCTTTTCTTGTATGGATTCTTCCACTTGACCGGGTAATACTGGTAATCCATTCCACCCATATCACCTTCGCGGAAAATTTTTTCCATGCCGCTGGTCAGTTCGTCTTTTTTTCTGCCGGTGACAACGGCGACCTGCCAGGGCTGGGCGTTGGTGCCGGAAGGTGCATGACTGGCTGAAGAGAGAATTTTCTCTATCTGTTCTCTACTTACAGATGTATCAAGGAAGGCGCGGGTCGATTTTCTAATTTTGAGAGCATCAGTGACATTCATGGTTATGTTATACCGGTTGAAAGAGAGAGTGCGTGGATAGGACTTTGCCTGGTAATCATTATCTTCTACGTTATATAGTATCAGGTGCTTATAAGTAGCAAGTAATTTTGTAATTTAGGAGGAGATACCATGTCGGATGACAAAACTGTTTTGACCCCTGATGAAATCAAAAATCCTGAAGAGGAGACTATAGAAGATTCTGCTAAATCTCTGGTTGTAGCAAAAGATCTGCTGCCGAACGACCTGATGATCATTCCCCTCCATGACCGTCCCATGTTCCCCAAAATGATGGGGCCGATTATCGTTGATGACGCTGTTATGCAACAGGCGGTTTTGAAACATATGAACAGGAATGCACCACTCTATTTCGGCCTTATTTTATTAAAACCTGCTGAAGACGGGCTTGCTCACGCCCCTCAGAGTGCTAACGACTTTTTTAAAGTGGGTGTTGCTGTCAGGGTAATCCAGGTATCTCCCTATAAGCCGGGAGAACCATTACAGGTGATGGCTCAAGCTCTGGACCGGTTCGATGTTATTGCTCTTCTTAAGAAAGATTCTATCTTCATGGGAGAGGTTAAATACTGGCAGGAGCAGGTCGTTGAGAACACCGAAGAACTCAAAGCCTATTCCGTTGCCATCATTGACTGCATCAAAGGGCTTGTCAATCTGAACCCGCTTTTTAAGGAAGGTCTTTCGTTGCTTATTGAGAGAATTAATGTCAGTGACCCCGGCTCACTTGCAGACTTTGCCGCTTCAATGACAACATCCTCCGGTACTGATATCCAGAAAATTCTGGAAATAAGCGATGTGCGTGAAAGAATTGAAGCTGTGCTGGTACTCCTGAAAAAGGAAGTCGAGATTACCAAACTCAAGGCCAAAATATCCAAACGTATAGAAGAACAGCTTTCCAAACAGCAGCGTGAATTCTTTTTAAAGCAGCAGCTGCAGGAGATTAAAAAAGAGCTGGGGCTGGCAAAGGATGATACCCAGGCCGAAATAGAGAAATATGAAAAACGTCTGAAAAAAAGGGTGTTGTCTGATGAGGGGAAAGGGAGGATAAAAGAGGAGATCGAAAAACTCAGGCTGCTCGGTTCTTCTTCACCTGAGTTCAATGTCACCCGTACTTATCTCGATTGGCTGACCGTGCTGCCGTGGGGTGTTTACACCAAAGATAATTATAATATCAAGAAGGCCGCAAAGATTCTCAATGATGACCATTACGGTCTTGATGATGTGAAAGAGCGTATCCTTGAGTTGATGTCTGTCGGAATTATTAAGGGTGATCTTACCGGTACTATCCTCCTTCTCCAGGGTCCCCCCGGTGTGGGGAAAACTTCCATAGGCCAGTCGGTTGCCAGAAGTCTCGGGCGCAAGTTTTTCCGTTTTTCCCTGGGAGGCATGCGTGATGAGGCTGAAATAAAAGGCCATCGCCGTACTTATATTGGTGCAATGCCGGGTAAATTTATCCAGGCAATCAAGACCTGTGATTCATCCAACCCGGTCATAATGCTCGATGAGATTGATAAGATCGGCGCCAGTTTCAGAGGGGATCCCGCCTCCGCTCTGCTTGAGGTGCTTGACCCCGAGCAGAACCGCAATTTTCTTGATCACTATCTTGATGTCAGATATGACCTGTCCAAGATTCTTTTTATCTGTACGGCTAATCAGCTGGAGTCTATTCCAGGACCACTTATGGACAGGATGGAGTTAATTCAGTTGCCGGGGTATATCCTGGCGGAGAAGGTGGAAATTGCCAAACGTCACCTTATCCCTAAGCAGATGAAGGAACATGGTTTGAAACCAAAGCAGGTTACTCTGACAAAAACTCTTCTCGCCTCAATAATTGACGGATATGCCCGGGAGGCCGGGGTAAGAGGTCTTGAGAACTGCATTAAAAAGATTTTGCGGAAGACTGTTAAGAAGATCATTGCGAACCCCAAAAAGAATGTTCGAATTCGAAAAAATGAGCTGCGTGATCTTTTGGGCAGGAGACTTTTTGCAGAGGATAACAGTTTTAGTAAACCCCGTGTAGGTGTCGTTACCGGCTTGGCATATACCAGTATGGGAGGTGCTACGCTTTATATAGAATCAATTCCTATCCCAACCGGGCAGCCGGGTTTTAAGCAGACGGGGCAATTGGGCCAGGTTATGGTCGAATCTTCTGAAATTGCTTACAGCTATGTCCGTTCGCTGATGAAAAATAATGCTGAGGTAAACGAATTTTTTAAGAAAAATCAAATCCATCTGCATGTACCGGCGGGGGCGACTCCTAAAGATGGTCCTTCTGCAGGTATCACCATGGCATGTTCCCTCTATTCCCTGGCAATGAACCAGCCGATCAAGCCACGCATGGCCATGACCGGGGAACTGACCCTCAGCGGCCTGGTTATGCCCATAGG
>DEIL01000056.1:0-176 GCA_002352445.1 Desulfobulbaceae bacterium UBA2775 | reverse complement strand
TTGCCTAAAGATAACAAGGAAGACTTTGAGCTGCTTCCCGATCATATTAAAGAGGATATAACCCCTCATTTTGTTTCAACTTTTGAAGATGTGCTGAAAGTTTGTTTTGTGATAAATACCGGTTAGCCCGGCAGCAGGTCATAGAAATAGGTGAGGATATCTGTTCTGGTCACAAT
>DEIL01000223.1 GCA_002352445.1 Desulfobulbaceae bacterium UBA2775 | reverse complement strand
ATAAAAGCGGGGTGTTAAGGCAGGAAATATTTCTGAAAAGAACAGAAGAACTTGTCACTGATGCTCTGGTTACCTTTGTTATCGGAGGTAAAGATGGTGCTGTTCTGATGGAAGGTGATATCTTAAAGGAAATTGAAAAATTGCGCTAATATATGTGAGCAGTTTTGCACCGCAATATGATTAACTCTGTTTCGAATTTTTGTTGACATTCATTGTAGTTATATATTACACAAAAGAATGTTATAACATCATTGATTGTTCTCAGTGCTTACTTAAACGTAAAGGTGAGGTGTTTGAATGTAGAAGCAGGATATGATATACTGATTTTGTTTTAAGTGAGCCAGAGAAGATTTAGTATCAAGAGGCGTCTGTCGTATTTAACGGCAGGTCTATGGATTAATAAGAGAGAGGAGAGAAGAATGAAGAAAAAGCTATCTGTACTGGCATTGGTATCAGTATTTGCAGCGGGTTCAGCATTTGCTTCCGGCTGGCGTATACCGGAACAGTCAGTTGATTCAACGGCCAAAGCGGGCGCCAATATAGCATCATCCACCCGAGGTGATACGGCATACTACAATCCTGCCAATATGTCCTGGATGGCTGATACCTGGACTCTAGAGGGTGATGTTACTTACCTGTATCTTTCTCCAATTGAATATAAAGATTCTCGAACCCCAATGTTTGACGGTGATTCGGAAAGTGAACATTTTATCATACCCACCGGTTTTTTTGTTTCTCCCTCCTACGGTGGAGCACGTTTTGGACTGGCCCTGGTTGCACCGGGTGGTTTGTCCAAACGATGGGAAGATCGTTATCCGAAAGCTTTTGCCGAAGAGTTTTCTCTCACAGTTCTTGAAGCGAATCCTACTGTATCGTATGGCTTTGGCGAGATGTTTTCCATCGCCGGTGGTGTACGGATGATCTACAGTGATGCCACGGTAAAGAGTGACGCCAGTGGACTTGGCAAACCTCTTTCACGGAGTATGGAAGGGGATACCTTAGAATGGGGATGGAATGCAGCGGCTGCTTTTAAGCCCATGGACGCCCTTAATATTTCCGCTACCTATCGTTCTCATATTGATCTTGAGTTTGATGATAAGGCAGACCTGAACCTGATGGGTAACCTTATGACCCTCGATGCCACGGTTGATGTACCTTTGCCGGCAGTTTTTGCACTTTCAGTTGCCTATGATGTACTGGATAACCTCAATGTGGAACTAACCTGGGACAGGACTTTCTGGTCAGAATACGAAGTCCTTGATTTCGATTTCACTCCACCGGTTCCAGGAAATCCATTCGAGGTTCCTCAGCTCAAAAATTGGGATGATACCGATGCTTTTCGTATTGGCCTGACCTATGGAGTCAATGATACTGTTACCTTAATGGGTGGTTTTGGTTATGACAACAATCCGGCCCCGACTGAGAATATAGGTTTTGAACTGCCCGATTCGAATGCCTGGCTCTATTCTTTGGGTATGCAGTACAAAGTTAATGAGCATATGGAACTCGGAATCGCAGCTCTGTATGACTATAAAGAGACCCGCAAGGTAGAGGTAAATCCACAAGATGTGATATATGGTGAATTCAGCAATGCCTCGGCACTTCTTATTACTGCCGGTATCAATTACAGGTTTTAGTACCCTAGAAATTATATTCGGCGGTTACAGCCCCCTTGTTGTTCTCTGCAGCAAGGGGGTTTTTCATCTGCCGGTTAAAGACCGCGCAAATATTCAGGTTTAAGACTGACTTTTCCTTTTAATGCTTCGTCGATAAGTTCCAGGGTCGCAATCTTATCCCGGGGCAGTTTTGCCTTGACGGGCAGGTAGTTGGAGGCGTGATTGGCATGGAAATAGCCGTTAGTGAGCTCAGTATTGGCAAGCATGATGCCAAGTTCCTCCAGCATTTCCATTGAGTTCAGCAGATAGAATTCACCCCTCTGCAACTCCTCAAAAAGTGGGGTCTCAGGTGGAAGCATGAGACTCAGGGCACCTACATATTCGGGATCAATTTCAGAGAGTACCCTGCCTGTCTTTTTTGCATGGATATGGGATCGCTCTTTCTGGGCAATACCGAGCAGAACAGTGATGGAGAGCTTGATGCCGCTTGCACGGATTTTCTTTCCCATTTCGATCATCCGTTTTGTGTCGGAACCTTTATTAATGGCCTTAAGTGTGGCATCATCCCCGGACTCCAATCCCATGTAGGCTATACCGAGGCCAAGGTCATGCAGTTCGCGTAACTCTTCGGGGCTTTTACGTTGTATCGATTTGGTGTTTGCATAGATGCCGATCCTGGTGACCCAGGGGAGTTTTGTCTGTATAGTTGAGAGAATTTTGACAAGTCTTTTTTGCGGCAGGATCAATGCATCCCCATCGCAGAGAAAAAGACGCTGCTGATGACGGCAGTTGCGCGCCGCAAAATCTATATCCGCCATGATGGTTTTATCATCTTTTATTGAAAAGCGACTGCCCTTGTACATACGGCAAAAGGTACACTTATTATGCGAACATCCGGTGGTAACCTGGAGGAGTATACTATGCGCTTCACTTGGTGGTCTGAAAATATTTCCCTGGTAATCCATGCTGCCGTCATCCATTGTTATGGTGGCTAAATCATATTTGTAAATTATACGTCTACCTTTATAGTACAAGTGATTAGTGTCGCAAGAAGAATTGTTGCTTTCAGTGAGAAAAAGCTGAACGAACATGGAGTATTTCGTTAACAAAGGAGTGAATATCATCATGACTAATCAGAATCCAACATATCCACACCTGTTTCAACCTCTTGATCTCGGCTTTACCAGTCTGAAAAATCGCGTTCTGATGGGCTCCATGCATACCGGACTTGAGGAGGGTAAGGATGGTTTTAAGAGAATGGCAGCCTATTTCGGGGCAAGGGCAGCAGGAGGTGTTGGTTTAATCGTTACCGGAGGGGTTGCACCCAACAGGGCTGGTTGGATAGCCCCCTTTTCAATACGGCTGGCAAACTCTTCCCAGGTCAATAAGCATCGAATGGTAACGGACAGTGTCCATGAGAACGGAGGGAAGATTTGCATGCAGATCCTCCATTCTGGGCGTTATGGCTATCATCCCCTCTGTGTAGCACCCACAGGAATAAAGGCGCCAATCAACCGGTTTAAGCCTAGAGAGCTGAGTAAACGAGCTATACACT
>DEIL01000153.1 GCA_002352445.1 Desulfobulbaceae bacterium UBA2775 | reverse complement strand
TCCCAGTTCTTCTCATCAAACAAGTCTTCAAGAAGCAGGGAGTGCGGGGGTAACTGGTAATTGAAGATATTGTGTTTAAAAAGGATCCGGATCTGCTGCTGAGCTGATTTTTCTTTTTTACTCAGACTCTTCTTGTATTTCTGAAAAAGCTTTTCCCTGACAGTTTCTTCTTTGGATTCTGAACCGAGATTCCCTTTCATTTTTAAAGAAAGACAATCCGTGAACAGGTCTATTATGATATCAGCGGTAAAATTATTGCGGGCAGCCCAATCTTTCTTGAATGCCTGTATAACTTCGGAAAGTGGTTGATACCAGTCCTGATCAATAGATCTCAGGGCTTCAAGCAGCCGGATACGCTCTGCATAGGTCGCTCTGTGAGCGTTGAAGAGTTGGTTGGAATTGAAATTTTTTCTGAATTCGATCTTCCACTCGTCAAGCAGGGTTAGATTATTATCTTTACAGTTGATGATGGCCATTCTCGGCTTGCCGGTGAGACGCAGGATCTCCATCTCCATTCTGTCGACATTGCGTACAGGGCGTGAACCGTCAACCACATAGATGATTCCAGCACCCCGTTCAACCGGTTTCAGCAACTCGAGGTCATCGTGAAGTTCGGGGATGTCTGCTGCCAGCAGCCTGAACTCCCCTAGGAGCTCGTTGCCGCTTTTATCCAGTTTTTTAAACAGACTGAGCACCCTGGCCGGATTCTGGAATCCGGGTGTGTCGGTAAATCGCAGTATCTCTTCGCCGTCTATAACCACAGGAAAGGTACGGCACTCAGTGGTTTCACCGGGGGTGTGGCTGACTCTGACGGAATCGTCTTCAGCCAGGGTGGAGAGAACTGAGGATTTGCCTTCATTAGGATGGCCGAGGATTGCAAATTCAGGAATCATATTCGGGTTATGTCTCTTTACCGGGTGTCAGGGGAAAAAGATTCAGGCAGGGGTCACCCAGGGCTTGTATTTTTTTCTGCCAGATTGTGTAATCGTCTTGTGAAACGGGTGTGAAAACTGTTTCTGCAGGGCGGCCGATAAGTGCTATGGTGATAATTGTTTCTTTGGCTACAGCGGAGCGTAACTCTTCAAGATAGGTGAGGAAGTCGATGAGCGGTACCATCCATCCTTCCATGATGATCAGCAGCCCCGTGTTGTTATCCCAGAGTTGCTGTTGAAGATATTCTTTTATTTCCTGGTCACTGTCATAATCAGTCATGAATTTAAGCTGCTCTTTCACTGCAAAACCAAGACTGTGCAGAATCTGTTCAAAACTCTCCATTGGCAGGGTGTTATAAATATCATCCGGTATAAGGATGTACTGGGGAAATAAATGGTTGCCGACTGTCGGCTTGAACGTTTTTTTACCTTCAATTGCTTCACTTTCTGTTTTTTTCAGTTCAGGTTGAGCCTGGGTTGAAACCAGCGGGGTCAGCATTCTCTGGACAAGTCTTTGGCATGGCGCAGAGTTCAACCTGATCTTATTCAGCGACCTTTTCTCCATCCATTTGCCGCCAAGATAACAGATTCCCCGGAAAAAAAGTCCATAGAAGAGAAGACAAAAGATCAGAAACGGCCACCAGGCTACCAGATCTTTTGTTGCCAGGTGGTAGATCCCCTCTTTAAGAAGAATTCTGCTGCCCTCTATTTCTTCAAGAGAAGGATAAGCGATAGCGCGGGGGATGAACCATGACCAGGGTAGGGCGATAAGCTGAATTATCTTATACAGTGAAGCTGCCCCGAACTGCAGGGTGGATTGCCAGCCAAAGGCAAGGTCGCTGGTGCTGATTTTAAAAAGTGTTGCCCCGAGTAAACCTATATTAAAATAAAAGGTTAGAATTTGTGAAAGGGTGAACAGCGGCCAGTAGAAGAGTGATCCGTATTTGCGGCCGTGTGATTTGACTAAACCCATAGCCTGGTTGGCGCTGTCCCTTTTTGATGCAGAAAGGTTTTTGTTCCACTGTTTGCTGGTGAGCTGTATCAGCTTTTTGAAGAGTTTACCGAAAAATAGAGAATAAAAGGAGGGAAGTGAAACGGTTGTGCCGGTCAGTCGTCGTAACAGAAGGGAAAAGGCGAGAAGAAGGGTGAGAAGAATCTGTGAAAAGACAAAAAAAATCAGAAAGTGAAAGACATTGACCGGTGTGGTACCGGAATAGGTGAAAAAAGACAAACCGGCCCCAACACCCAGAAAAATCCCCAGAACTACCAGTAACACTTTCAATGCTGAGTGACTATCCAGGAATATTTCACCGGGGCTTTTGTTCTCTTTGCCGGGAAATTCATGATGAATGCGTTCATTCAGCCATAAGCTGATCAGCTTATGGTGATCAGGCGGGTTGCCATCCAGTTCGCCGCCTTTTTCAAGAAAGATATTTCTGTCCCGCTCATGTAACTGCATCGGCGGATTATCAGTATCCTCATGAAAGAGATATTCAAGATCAATATAATTCTGATAATTCCATT
The DNA here is from genome assembly GCA_002352445.1 of Desulfobulbaceae bacterium UBA2775. Lineage (GTDB taxonomy): Bacteria > Desulfobacterota > Desulfobulbia > Desulfobulbales > Desulfocapsaceae > Desulfomarina. Next base: position 36,534 of record DEIL01000153.1, on the reverse strand, counting down.
TTTGTTTCATGACACCATTATACCAGAAGCGGGGAAAGGGGCAATATCACTCTTTTTCCCCTACAGAGAAAATTATTATTAGGGTATCTAACCCGAATAAATCGGAATTTTAGAATGCTTGGATCAGTGCTATGGAAGTATATTCAACGATATAATTTTAAATTACCTTTCTGGATGTCTTGTTTTTTATTACAGAAGTTCTGGAGTAAAGCACCAATTAAAAGGGCGGAGAAGATTCAAATACGACACTTTCCTTACTTACAGGATGGCAAAACTGTAAAGAGGTGGCATGCAGCATCATCTGATCTCCATCAGCTCCAGATCCATAGAGGCTGTCTCCTATTATCGGTATACCAAGCCCAAGAGGGTGAGATGAGTGAACTCGGAGCTGATGGGTTCGTCCGGTAAGAGGAGTAAATTCAATTCGGCTTTTTCCCAACTCCAACTCTAAGTTTTTCCAGTGTGTTATTCCCGGTTTACCATGCTGCGGGTCATAGATCTGCAGGGGACGATTGTCCGGATCCAACCTAAAGGAGAGGTGTATCTTTCCCGACTTTCCTTTAACCACACCGTCCAGAATGGCCTGGTAGCGTTTATATACCTGACGTTTTTCAAACTGTATTGAGAGGGCTCTATGGGCCTCCTTTGTTATGGCAAAGACCATAAGGCCGGATGTGTACATATCGAGCCTGTGTACTGCAGGCTGTTCTATCATCTGGGGGAAGAGATTTTGTAATCTTTTTGCAATGCAATCCTGTTTGTCCGGCCCTCTTCCGGGTACGGATAAAAGTCCACCGGGTTTATTTACAATGACTATATCCGTATCCTGGTAGATGATTTTCATTTGCAATTTAGGGCCTTACTCCATAAAAGTTGTAATAAAAAACAAGAAAACTAAAGTGCTATTTAATTAAAGTAGTTAATACCAGCATCAGATAGCGAACGCAGAGAGACCTTCGAGGCACTTATCCAGGCATTCTAAAAATTCCGATTTATTCGGGTTATTTTTCATCAAGATAATCCAGTCCACAGAGCATAAAGCCTAATATCGGTGCACATTTTTCTCTGCACGACGAGTAAAATGAACCATGTTGACGACTGCCGGATTTATTTTCACGTCCCCAGTAAAATTCTGCTATTCCAAGAGGTGTTAATCGATGTCTGGCTGCGTAGTTCAGTAGCTTCGGAGCACAGCAGTCGCCGGTGCCTGTGGGGATGCCATTTCTATTATAATATGTCTCTCTGAGTGTAGCAGTATCCCCGTGAAAGTTTTTCAGTTGATAGAGGTTATGGATCTCCAGCATCAAGGCTTGAGAGAGTTGGCGGCGTTTTTTTCTTAACAGGAGCCACGGTTCTGAATGGGGTGCCAGCATCTCAATTTCTCTGCCGATAGTTTTGATCTGTTTTTCGACCTTGTCGCTTTTCCTGAAAAAATCTTTAATGTTAAAAAGGGGAGGAACCCAGCCTTCAACTTCCCATAACCCGTCAAATTGGCCGGAAAAGGCGCGAAGGGTTATAAGGCTGCCATCCGGCTGTATACATTCCATAACGCCAAACATTTTCCCCCGGGCAGGGCCAAAGAGATAATCTTTGGTGGCATCCTCCGAGTCAAGTTCTGTCATTAACCTGTGGCAGCCTGCGATCGCCTTATCACTACCAAGATTGTGTATGGTTTTACACCTTTTGCAGTAGCCGCTGGTTATGGTCTGAGGTGGGTGGTCATGGGATGTCAGGGGCATTTGTCTGGTGACTGTTGTTTTTATCAAATAGCAGGCAATTTATCCGGAAGTCGGCTAAGAATATCGGGTAATAAACAGATAGCTCGGACACAGGATAAGAAAAAAATCTCATAAAGGAAAGTATGGAAAATAATGAGCGGCAGAAAAAGGGGGTGTTTGATGATCTCGGACCTGACCGGGTACTCGGGCTGGTTGAAGATAGACTGGGAGTCCGTTGTACAAATCTCTTTCGACCTTTGACAAGTTATATCAACAGAGTTTATGAGCTTGAGCAGGAGGATGGCACCGGGTTGATCGTGAAATTCTATAGACCCGGTCGCTGGCCGAAGGATGGTATACTGGATGAACACACTTTCCTGCTCGATCTGGCGGCACAGGAAGTACCGGTCATTGCCCCTCTTCGGTTTCAAGATGGCACTACGCTGGCCGGCTCCGAGTCTCTTCTTTTTGCAGTCTTTCCCAAATGCGGTGGTCGCAGTTTTGATGAGTACAATGATGACCAGTGGCTGGAACTTGGGCGTTTGCTGGGCAGAGTGCATAATGTGGGGGCGACAAAAAAGGCGGAACACCGCATTTCCATGCACCCCGAGGATTCTGTACGCAGCCAGTTGCACTACCTGATGGCTGCCATCTGCGTGCCTGAGGATTTTAAACCGCAGTTACAAAAAGCAATTGAGCAGATCATTAAAGAGATAGCACCACTTTTTAGTTCAACTGAGCAGATTCGTATTCACGGTGACTGTCATTTTGCCAATATGATATATCGTCCGGGTGAATCGTTTTTTATCATCGATTTTGATGATATGGCGATGGGGCCGCCGGTGCAGGATGTCTGGATGCTTCTTCCCGGGGAGCTTGACAAGTCCTTTGTCGAAATCGATTTCTTTTTAGAAGGGTATGAAACTTTTCGGCCCTTTGACCGACGAACCCTGTCCCTGATTGAACCTCTTCGTGCCATGCGCTTTATTCACTATATGGCATGGTGTGCTCATCAGGTTGAGGAGGACGGGGGCACCAGAGCAATAGACGGCTTTGGCTCGAGTGAATACTGGCAGAGTGAAATCCGGGATCTTGAGGATCAGCTGATAAGGATCAGGGAACTGTCATAAAAAACAAAAAATCGGGAGAGGATTTTGAAATCAGAAACTTAGAGCTACTAACAGATAGCGAACGCAGAGACCTTCGAGAATAATTGGTATCATAATGTAAAATATGATGTTGTAATTCGGAGATTGAGGTAAGCAGGCAGTTTCGGTCAGAAACAATTATGATTATGTATGAAACATTTCTGCCAAGATGGGGTGCACACCGGTCAGGGTACGTCGGCTTGTCGGTTGCTGATGTCTGTCGGATGGGAGCAGTAGGGTTCTGGCTTGTTCTGCCTTGAAAAAAAATATCATCGTGCGCTCGGTATAGATCAGAACCGGGTCTTTTCGGTTTGTTTGAAAGGTTCTTTCTCTCCGGCTCCCTTTTTTCCCGGGACAGTATATGACTTTCATATACTGTTTTAATTAGTTAACTTAGATGGTTATAAGGAATTACAGATGATCAAATTATCAAATGTAGGTGTTGCAGGCTTAGCCGTTATGGGGGAAAACCTTGTGTTGAACATGGAGAGCAAGGGCTTCTCCGTTTCTGTCTTCAATAGAACCGGTGCCAAAGTCGGGAACTTCCTGGAAGGTCGGGCCAAGGATAAAAATATTAGCGGCTTTTATTCTGTTGAAAATTTTACAGGATCTCTTGAACGCCCACGGAAAGTCATGATGATGCTGAAGGCCGGTGAAGTTGTGGATGATTTTATAGAGCAGTTGCTCCCCCATCTTGAAGAAGGGGATATTGTTATTGATGGTGGAAATTCCAACTATCATGATACCCAGCGCCGTGTTGCTTATCTGGAGGAAAAAGGTCTGCTCTTTATTGGTACCGGTGTTTCAGGTGGGGAAGAGGGAGCTCTAAAAGGACCGTCTATTATGCCTGGGGGCTCTTTTGCTGCCTGGAAAGATCTGGAATCTATCCTGGTTCCGATTTCAGCAAAGATGGACGATGGTACCTTCTGCTGCAGCTGGATGGGAAACGGTGGCGCCGGTCATTTCGTCAAAATGGTACACAACGGTATTGAGTATGGAGACATGCAGTTAATCTGTGAGTCATACCACATTATGAAGGATGTGCTGCAGATGACAGCCGATGAAATGCATCATGTTTTTGCCCGGTGGAATGAAGGGGAGTTGAGTAGTTATTTAATTGAAATAACCCGTGATATTCTAGCCTATAAGGATGAGGACGAAAATCCACTAATTGATACTATTCTTGATGCTGCAGGACAAAAGGGCACTGGAAAGTGGACGGTAATTGCTGCACTGGACTCGGGTATTCCTCTTTCGCTGATCAGTGAATCTGTCTTTGCCAGATGCCTTTCCGCACAAAAAGAAGAACGAGTTTCCGCTTCATTATCTTTAACCGGGCCTGATATTGTGTTTAAAGGGAACAGGGAAGAATTTTTAACCGAACTAGAAAAAGCTCTCTACCTTGCTAAGGTAATTTCCTATGCCCAGGGTTTTAACCTGATGCAGGAAGCCTCCGCCGAATACAATTGGGATCTCAATTATGGCGAGATTGCCAGAATCTGGCGAGGTGGCTGTATCATTCGCTCCGTTTTCCTTGACAAAATCACAGAGGCTTACCGGGTGAATCCGAAACTCAATAATCTTCTTCTTGCGACTTACTTTAATGATAGGATTGACCAAGCTCAGCGGAGCCTGAGAAATATACTGGCAACAGCGGTCAGGCATGGTATCCCGGCTCCCTGTCATTCCAGTGCTCTTAACTACTATGACGGGTTCCGCACGGCAAGGCTCCCTGCTAACCTGCTCCAGGCGCAGCGGGATTACTTTGGTGCACATACGTATGAGCGGATAGATAGACCAAGAGGAAAGTTTTTTCATACCAACTGGACAGGTGAAGGTGGAGACACAACCTCCTCAGCATACACCAGATAAGTCTCAAACCCGATAGACGAGACTCTTTTCAGTCCTCATCAATACAAGTTAGCAGGAAGTAAGAGAAGATAGCCCGGTCTGAGCAGTTATTCTATTTTATCTTCCAGGAGCTTGTATGCTACATAATATTTCAAAATATTGCTGACATACTGGACAGTTTCCCGGCCAATACGTTTTGCTGCAATCAGTTCAACATTGTTAAACCAGATATTCGGATCCAGACCCTTTTTTTCCGCTTCGGCCCTTAATTTGGTTACCCTTGCCGGCCCTGCATTGTAGGCTGCAAAGGTAAAAAAAGCACTGTTCATGGCATCCAACCCATCTTTAACGGGAAAATACCTGTCAGCCATGAAACGCAGATATTTGGTTCCTGCATGAATGTTAGGTTCGATTTTTTTGATATCAGGTATACCAACATTCTTATCACGGGCGGTGGACGGCAATATCTGCATGATGCCAACGGCACCAGCAGAACTTTTAACACTATGATCGAGTTGTGACTCCTGGTACCCCAACGCCGCCAGCATCAGATGGTCGAAATCATACTGCTGGCCATATTTCCTGAAAAGTTTAATGGTACTGCGAAATTTTTTAAACTCTTTCCCCTGGGTTGAACTCTTGATATATTTAGTGTCTTTCAGATAGCGGTTGAAAGCGACGTTTCCCCCTAAAGTTCCCTTTTTGTTTTTTTTGGCAAACCCATTGATAACCGCTTTCAGCTTGGGGCTGTTTTTACGTAAGGCCCAGGCTATATGTCCGCTATGGCTTACCTTGACTTCTTCATGGAGCCTGATGTTTTTGAAAATTTGTTTCCAGAAAACCCCCTTATGATTGTCAATGATGATGGTTGGAATGAGATTGGCATTTACCATTTCCAGCAGATCCGCATCTTCAAGGTGATCATTGGCAATGACAATCTTGACGGGGGGCTTACCAACAGAAGTCAGCAATTTATTGAGATTTATCAGGCTTTCATAATAACTCGAAGACTTTCGGACATGAACCTCTTTCCCTGCCAGGTCAAAATAGGTTTTCATTAGCGGTGTTTTGGTATTTGTTACCGCAATTTCACTCACATTGTCTAAGAAAGGATCACTGAAATCAACGAGTTTTCTCCGTTCATCAGTGGGGGTTAAATTGCCGATGGCGATATCGCCGTAACCTTCCTTTAATCGCGAAAATAGTTTATCACGGGATGTGGGGATGACAAGGACGTTGATTTTTATTGTTTTAGTTTTCTGTTTTTTGTTTACATATTTCTCAAAGAGCATGGCGTTGTCGTAACTAAGGCCTCTGGGCCTGGCACCGTCAAAGAAAAAAAATGTCTTATTGTGGGGCATGAGGATTCTGATTGTCCTGTCTTTGACCATTGCATCAAAGTCACCGGTGCGGGAAACGATTTGCCCTTCGAGTTGATCCGCGGTCAGATCACTCTTGAATGCTGCTGAGCCGGCAATGGGGAACAGGGTAAGAAAGAACAGCATAGAAACAAAATAAGGTGTCAGTCGTTTTAAAAAGTATGCGAACATTTTGTCATTACTCTATTTTTATGAATTATTTAGCCTATATTTGGAGTCACAGTTTAAGATAGATACAAGCTAGTTCAAATCAAGGCAATATGCAAATAGAACATTGATGAGAGGTACATGAACAGTTCTCGTTGCATTAAGCTAAAAACTATTGTCGTGGCTGAAAAAACAGGATAGATTGTAATAGTTCTTATTTTATTTAAGCTTGTGTGGTATGGGACCACCCCGAAGAGTTACGTAAAATAATAAAAGAGGAGATTACAGGTATGGGGAAATCATCGAAGCTGTTAGCCGCTTTCTGCGGGTTTTCACTATTGACCGTAGGTGCGATCGGGGTTCAGGCAAAAACCCTGGTGTACTGTTCTGAAGGGAGTCCGGAAGGGTTTAATCCGTCGCTCTATACTGCTGGTACCACCTTTGACGCATCATCCCGTCAATTGTTCAATAGACTTGTTGAATTTGAACGTGGTACAACAATAATTACTCCGGGTCTGGCTGAGAGCTGGGATGTTTCCGAAAATGGTCTGGAATATACATTCCATCTCCGGAAAGGTGTGAAATTCCATACGACAAAGAATTTCACTCCAACAAGGGATTTTAATGCAGATGACGTTATTTTCAGCTTTATGCGTCAGTTCGATAAAGACCACCCTTATCATAAGATCTCCGGTGGTAACTATGAATACTTTAACAGTATGTCCATGCCTGATCTGATTAAAGAAATTGTTAAAGTTGACGACTATACCGTGAAGTTTATTCTGAACAGGCCTGAAGCACCAATGATTGCCAATATCGCAATGGATTTTGCTTCCATTACGTCCAGTGAATATGCAGATAAAATGATGGCTGCAGGAACTCCGGATACTGTTGATCAGGAACCTGTTGGTACCGGACCTTTTCAGCTTGTAGCATATCAAAAAGACGCAGTAATCCGTTATGCCGCCAATCCGAGTTACTGGCGTGGTAAAGCGGCAATTGATAATCTGGTTTTTGCCATTACTCCGGATGCTTCTGTACGTTATCAGAAGCTGAAAGCCGGTGAATGTCACGTCATGCCATATCCGAATCCTGCAGATCTCAAGGCAATGGCCGAAGATCCCGCGATCAATCTGATGAACCAGGAAGGTTTGAACGTTGGTTATCTGGCATATAACTCTCTGATACCACCGTTCGACAACCCGGCTGTTCGCAAGGCCCTCAGCAAGGCAATAAACAAAGAAGCAATCCTGGAAGCTGTTTTCCAGGGGGCCGGAAAAGTGGCCAAGAACCCCATCCCGCCAACTATCTGGTCGTACAATGAGGCAGTTGTCGATGACAGCTATGACCCTGATGCAGCCAAAAAAATGCTTGCAGATGCCGGAGTTAAAGATTTGACCACCAAAATCTGGGCTATGCCTGTACAGCGTCCGTATAACCCGAATGCCCGTCGTATGGCGGAATTGATCCAGGCCGATTGGGCAAAAGTTGGTGTTAAGGCGGAAATTGTATCATATGAGTGGGGTGAGTATCTGAAGCGTTCAAAAGATAAGGATCGGGATGGAGCGGTTCTTCTTGGCTGGACCGGAGATAACGGTGATCCTGATAATTTCCTGGCAGTACTCCTCGGTTGTGATGCGGTTGGTTCTGCAAATCGTGCGCAGTGGTGTTACAAGCCATTTGAAGATTTGATTCAGAAAGCCAAAGTTGTGGCGGATCCCGCCGAACGCACCAAACTCTACGAGCAGGCCCAGATCATATTCAAGGAGCAGGCTCCATGGACAACCATCGCTCATTCTGTTGTATATGAACCTGTCCGTAAAGAGGTTGTCGATTATCGTATCGGTCCTTTTGGCGGCCATGTATTTTATGGAGTAGACCTGAAGTAATCCTGTATACAGGCCGGACAATCTCTAAGGTTGTCCGGCTTTTTTTCTCAGACAGTCTCCCTGCCTGACAGGCTGAACATTATTCTATAGTAATTTCTGATGATTACATTTCTGTTGAAGAAAATGGGGGTTCTTGTGCCCACATTTTTCGGGGTGACTCTGGTGGCGTTTGTTTTTATCAGGATGCTGCCCGGAGATCCTGTGCTTTTGATGGCTGGAGAACGTGGTATGTCGGAGGAAAGACATGCCGAGATGATGAAACAATTCGGTTTTGACAGGCCGATTTATGAACAGTATTTCTCTTATATCGGGGATCTGGTGCAGGGTGATCTTGGTACTTCGATCATTACTAAAAAACCGGTGCTTGAGGAATTCATGACGCTCTTCCCGGCTACTGTGGAATTGTCCCTCTGTGCTATTATTATTGCTATCTTTATTGGTTTACCTGCAGGAATGATTGCTGCCACACGCCGTGGTTCATCCTTTGATCATACGGTAATGGCTGGAGCCCTGACCGGTTATTCCATGCCGATTTTCTGGTGGGGGCTTCTGTTGATTATTCTGTTCTCCGGGATACTTGGCTGGACCCCTGTCTCGGGACGGATATCCCTTCTTTATTTTTTTGAGCCGGTAACCGGCTTTATGACGATTGACAGTCTGCTTTCCGGCCAAAAAGGGGCGTTTTCTTCTGCTCTGTCCCATCTGATCTTGCCATCTATTGTGCTGGGAACGATCCCCCTTGCGGTTATTGCCCGTCAGACTCGTTCAGCCATGCTCGAAGTCCTTGGGGAGGATTATGTTCGAACCGCCCGAGCAAAAGGACTGGGGCCCGGCAGAGTCATTGGCCTCCATACCCTTAGAAACGCAATGATTCCCGTCATTACTGTCATAGGGCTGCAGGTCGGTGTACTGTTTGCCGGGGCGATTCTCACGGAGACCATCTTTTCCTGGCCGGGAATCGGCAAGTGGATGGTTGACTCAATTTTTCGGCGTGACTATCCGTCTGTGCAGGGAGGACTTCTCCTTATTGCAGCTGTTGTCATGCTGGTGAACCTTGTGGTTGATCTGCTTTATGGCTTGATCAACCCGCAAATACGACATACGGATTAAAGATGACCGAAGCTACCGTCTACGAAGAGAACAGTGACAGCCGCCAGGGTGGACGTTTAGCCCTGCTGTCAGAGTTTTGGGCCTATTTCAGTGAAAATCGCGGTGCGGTAATCGGCCTGATTTTTTTTGTCTGTATTGTAATTGTGGCAATTTTTGCCGGTTATCTTGCTCCCCATAACCCGAATGAGCAGTTCAGGGAGGCCTTTCTGCAACCTCCTTTCTGGCAGGATGGCGGAGAAATTCGGTTTCCCCTCGGTACCGATGCTGTGGGGCGTGATGTTCTGTCACGTCTCATCCATGGATCGAGATACTCACTTTTTATCGGCTGTATAGTGGTTTCTGTTTCGCTGGTAGTCGGGGTCATGCTGGGCCTCTGTGCCGGCTTTTTTCGTGGCAAGGTAGAATCTGTTATCATGCGGGTAATGGATGTTGTGCTTGCCTTTCCCAGTCTGCTCCTTGCTCTGGTATTGGTGGCTATTCTCGGTCCCAGCCTGATCAATGCCATGATAGCGATAGCCATTGTTCAGCAGCCTCACTATGTGCGATTGACCAGGGCGGCGGTGATCGGGGAGACGGCCAGGGATTATGTCACGGCTGCCAAAGTAATCGGTGTCAGAAGGTTGAGGTTGATGTTTGTTACAATCCTGCCAAACTGCATGGCACCTCTTATCGTCCAGGCTGCGCTCAGTTTTTCTTCGGCGATTCTTGATGCTGCTGCCCTTGGTTTTCTGGGAATGGGAGCGCAGCCCCCGACACCGGAATGGGGGACTATGCTGGCCGAGGCCAGAGAATTTATACTGCGGGCATGGTGGGTGGTTACACTGCCCGGTGTTGCCATTTTAACGACAGTACTTGCCATTAACCTGATGGGTGATGGGCTTCGTGATGCCCTGGATCCAAAACTCAAAAGGTCGTAATAAATGCCACTTCTTGAAATTGAAAACTTATCAGTCACCTTTCAGACCGCTGGTGGCCTCTTAAAAGCTGTTGATCGTGTTACCCTGAATATTGAACCCGGTGAGGTGGTCTCCATTGTGGGAGAATCGGGTTCAGGTAAGTCGGTTGCCATGCTTGCCCTGATGGGGCTGTTGCCATGGACCGCAACAGTAACTGCTGATATCATGCGTTTTGATGGGCAGGAGTTGTTGACCTTGAACAAAAAACAACTTCGTCGGATTATAGGATCAGAGATGACCATGATTTTTCAGGAACCGATGACCAGCCTTAACCCATGCTTTACTGTTGGTTTTCAACTTACCGAGTCACTCAAGGTCCATCGGGGGATGAATCGCAGGGAGTGCAGAGATCGGGCGCTTGATCTTCTTGATCTTGTGGGAATTCCTGAACCCCGAAAGCGGCTTGCCGCATTTCCCCATCAACTCTCGGGCGGAATGAACCAGAGGGTGATGATTGCCATGGCTATCAGTTGTAATCCGCGTCTGCTTATCGCTGATGAGCCGACTACTGCTCTTGATGTCACCATCCAGGCCCAGATTCTTGATTTGTTGCTGAAACTGCAGCAGGAACAGGATATGGCGCTGATCCTCATTACCCATGATATGGGCGTTGTGGCGGAAACAGCCAGACGAGTGATGGTGCAGTATGCAGGACAGCAGGTTGAAAAGCAGGATGTTAGAGGGCTTTTTTCCAATCCCCATCATCCCTATACTGCGGCACTGCTGGCGTCATTGCCGGAGAGGTCGGAATCTAAACTTCTCCCCTCCATACCCGGGGTAGTGCCGGGACAGTATGACAGGCCGGATGGTTGTCTCTTTTCTCCCCGCTGTACCTTCGCCACCAAGCTTTGTCGCAGTACCGTTCCGGAACCTGCCTCCTTTGATCTTGGCAGAGCTCTCTGCCATTATCCCCTGCAGGATGGTGAACCTACCGGATACCCCCAGTTGACCAAGGAGACTGTTGTATGAAGCCGGAAGTTGTTCTTGAAGCTGAGAATCTTACCCGTCATTATCAGGTGAATCGGGGCATGTTTAAGGACCCTGCCGTGGTAAAAGCGTTGGATGGAGTAAGTTTCAGGTTGGAAAAGGGGCGGACGCTTGCTGTAGTCGGAGAGTCCGGTTGTGGGAAATCGACCCTGGCAAGACTGGTAACCCTGATTGAGCAGCCGACTTCAGGTGTTCTCAAGATTGACAGGACTGATGTTAGCAGGATCGAAGAAAAACAACGGCGAAAATTGCGTACGCAAGTACAGATTATTTTCCAGGATCCCTACGGTTCGCTGAATCCAAGGCAGAAGATCGGCCTTGCTCTTGAAGAACCGTTATTGGTTAATACCGGCAAAACGAAGACAGAGCGGCAAAAGGCTGCCCGGAATATGCTTGCAATGGTCGGGCTGCGCCCCGAGCATTACGATCGGTATCCACATATGTTTTCCGGCGGGCAGCGTCAGCGGATAGCTGTGGCACGGGCACTGATGCTGGAACCCAAAATTCTTGTCCTCGATGAGCCGGTCTCAGCTCTTGATGTATCTATTCAGGCCCAGGTATTGAATCTCATAGCAGAAATTCAGGATCGTCTTAAACTCGCCTATCTTTTTATCAGCCACGACCTTTCTGTCGTTCATCATATAGCGGATGAAGTGATGGTGATGTATCTTGGTATTCCGGTGGAGTCCGCGAGTCGTGATACGATTTTTGAAAAGCCGAAACATCCATATACCCAGGCTCTCCTCTCAGCAACTCCGATAGCAGATCCTTTTAAAGAAAAAAAACGTATCGTTCTTCATGGTGAACTGCCGTCTCCCATGGATCCACCTCCCGGTTGTACTTTCCATCCACGCTGCCCCCAGGCCATTGATATTTGTCGCCATGAGATTCCTGAAATAAGAAAGGTAGGGAACAGCATTGTCTCCTGCCATGTTGCAACTCCGTAGAAACTGGCTGGGACGTACTGCCTTTTTACGAATCCATCAGAGAGACAAACCCCGACAAACACCACCCTCTGTCTGGTATTTTCGATTTTCACCTGTCGAGAGTGTTACCTTCCCAATTTCATAATAATTTGGTTGATTTTTCTAATGACATAAAGTGGGAATTGTATCAACCCCTGCATACGCATCAGTAAACGTGAAGTAGTGCTGCTGAAAACCCGTTCCTGAAGCTGTTGCGGCGGTAAAGACGGGATATCACGATGCCACAGTAATTCCGTCACGAATGACTTACGAAAATATCGATTGAGATAACGATTGTCCGATGTCCGCAACAATTCCGGTATAACAGTCAGTGGAGGCTGAAAGGTAAGCACCTGTCCGATATCGTCAAAGTCCACCCACCAAAGGTGCTGCCGGGGATTGCCTGAATAGATATTATCCGCCAGAGGTGTGGGTACTTCAATATATCCAGCGCGAGAGACTCTGACCAGTTCTTTTAGAAAGTGCTCCGGGTCTGCCACATGTTCCAAAATATGGCATGCAATGGTGAAATCGAAACTATTGTCGCCAAAGGGCATACAGCAGGCGTTACCACGGACAAAAAATTTTCCGGGATAAAATTCTGAAAAGTCGGTCAGGTCTAAATACACATCTGCCTCGGGCCAGCCGCCTTTTCGGGACCCTATATCCAAAACCCGCCATTTGGGGTGCAACGCCAGCTGTTTTTTGACAAAATCGAGGGTGGTTCGTTGGATCAAGGTTATCTCCCATTATTGATAGCTTAATCCTGATTGTACTAACTGTTTCAAATAACGGCAAAAGGATTTTTTTCTTTCATTGAACTTCAGGAGGGAAATCTTAAGTTATCTTAACTGCCGCAATCACAGATATCTCTACCAGAAGCTCTGCCCGCGCCATCCGAGCTTCCACGCATGCACGGGCAGGGGCATGACCTTCCGGAACCCAGTTGTCCCAGATTTCGTTCATCTGGGTGAATAACGTCATGTCTTTAATATAGATTGTGGCTGACAGGATATGTTCTTTATCACTTCCCGCCTGTTTGAGTAGGGATTCCACCTTGTCAAGCATTGTACTTGTCTGTTCTCGGATGCCTTTGTCGGCATCTTCAGCAACCTGACCACAAAGATAGATGGTATCATTGTGGATTACAATTCTACTCATACGCTGCCTGGTTTCCATTCTATTAATGGTCATACTCTCTCCTTCTATCAAATATTCTCTACAAGTTAGTCTTTGGGCTGGGTGGTTGTCATTGTTCATGCCTGTTAAAGCGATTCATTGAAAATGCATCAAGAGATAACTCAGGTTTTTTGCCAAGTACCAGCGAGGATACAAGCCGACCGATCATTGGAGACAGTTGAAAGCCATGGGCGGAAAACCCGCATACATGGAAAAGGCCGGGAGTGATTTGAGATTGATCAATAACCGGTAGACCATCACTCGTAACGCCTTCTATTCCGGCCCAGCATCGTACAATTGAGGCCTTTTCCATTATCGGGAAATATTTCATAACGGTTTCAGCGCTTTTCTTCACTTCAGAAATATTGATGGTAGTTTTTTCTTTTTCCTTATCTAAAAAAGCTTTGTGTGCCCCCCCGATGACAACAGTGCCATTGGCCATCTGCTTAAAAGAGAGTTTACGGCCATGTACACCTATAACAGGATGTATAAATCGTTTCATGCGGGCTGTTACCATCATTGAAAGGGCAACAGGTTCAATGGGCAGTTGGTCATCTAAGAGTGCGGCAATGTTTTTCCCCCACGCTCCGGCACAATTAATCACAACCTCTGATGTAAAGAGACGGCCATCCTCCGCAACTACAGTAAAGCCTTCTTTTCCACGTGAAATATCTACTACCTTGCATCGTGTGAATGGCTCGGTGCCGGCTGAACAGGCTGTATTGAAAAAAGCCCTTAACGCCTGGGCCGGCAGTGCATGTCCATCTGATCTGGTAACAATTCCGCCTTTGCAACTGCCTGTATATGCCGGGACAAGCTGTTTGATTTCTACACTACTGATAAGTTCTTCATGAAAGAATCCCAGCGCTTCAACTTCTTCGACTCTTTTTTTAAACAGTGCCATACTCTTTTCATCGGGAGCAATGCGCACCTGCCCTACAGGCTGGAACCCGCAGTCACTACCAACAATTTCCGGTAATTGCGGCCACATCTCCATTGCCGCAACGGAAATCGGAATTTCCTCCAGGGCCCTGTTCAGGCGACGTAAACCGCCGGCATTAACGGCCGAAGCATGACATGGGCTGATCTCTTTTTCCAGCAGGAAGACTTTTTTCCCCGCTCTTGAGAGAAAAAGGGCTATTGAAGCTCCCATCAATCCTGCACCAACAATTATGATATCCGCACTCTTTACGTTGTTCATGGCGTTGCAGCCTCCAAAAGTGTAACCCTGGAAAGCTCAGAAAGGGAAATATTCCGTACTGGAGGTCTGATGTTTAACGGCCTGAGATCACCGGGGTCGAGCTCCAAATTTTCAGCAATAATTTCTGCAAGGGCAATTCCACACATTCTGCCCTGGCAGTGGCCCATACCGCATCTTGTAATTGTCTTTATCTCATTGGGTTCTTGACAGCCTTCGAGGATTGCCTGGCGAATACTGCCTGCGGTTACCTCTTCACAGCGGCAGACAAGGGTTTCATCATTTATGTTATAGAGATCCATGCGTGGTTTATAAAGAGCATCTACAAAGGGCCGGGGAGCAAGTTCGGATGATAATTTTTTTACTGTCTTTACCACATCATCTGTTTTTTCGGCCGATGAGAGGGCATTCAGCCTCCCTGCAATGTCCAGTGCGGTAAGAGAACCCTTGAATGTGGCCGGTATACCGCCATGGACAAATGCACCATCGCCTGCTACATAGATACCATTCATGCCGGTTCCACCAAACACATTGGTTTCCGGATACCAGTAGCGCTGGACAGGATCCCACAGATGTTTCAGGCCAATTTGCTGGGTGAAATCACATCGAGGCACAATTCCTTCATGTACAAGGAGTAGTTCTGCATCAATGTGCTGAGAGCCATTTTTTGTTTTAAATGAAACACTTTCCAACCAGTCTTTTCCATTCGCTTTATAGTCAGTAATGTTTTTGAAGTAGTTGATGCCTGAACGCTTTAGATTCAGGAGCATACCTACTCCCTTTAGAAGATAATCCGTGCGCCGCAATGCTCCCGGAAGAAGAGGCAGGGCGGAGAGGATATTTCCACGGGGGGTAGTGTCCAGAACAGCACTGATTTCAACCCCAAGGCTCACCATATGTCCCACAACGGAAAGAAGCAGGGGACCGCTGCCTGCAAGCACTACAGGTCCATCGGGGATTGTACCGGAACTTTTGAAATTGGCATCCACAGCTCCTGCTCCCATAACACCCGGAAGAGTCCAGCTGGAAAATGGAACAGGCCTTTCCTTGGCACCTATTGCAATTATGATATTTTTTCCGCTGATCTCCATTGACTGGCTATCAGTTGAAAAACAAACATTGGAGCCTGGGTCAATTCGCCAGACAATTGCGTTGCCGATATACTCTGCAGCACTCTTTCTGAATTTTTCAACCAGAGCCAGTCCTTTGCTATAGTCTGGGCCCAGGATTTTAAGGGTATCCTGGTCTGCTCTTTCAATATTTCTGTAGAGCTGACCGCCAGGAGATGGCTGTTCATCCAGAACAAGAACATCAAGTCCATAACCAGAAGCGGTGACGGCAGCGGAAAGTCCGGCAGGTCCTGCACCAATAATTATGATGTCTCTGACTCTATCCATTATTCTCCATCCCCAGCCAGGCTGGCTTGTCGTCTTATCTTCATGCCTTCTTTAACTTCAATGATGCATGCCTGCTGATCAGGAATACCGTCTATCTCCATAAGACATTCATGGCAGACACCCATGAAGCAGTATGGTGCCCTTTTTTTACCATTTACAGGAGACAGGCGTGTATGTTTCTGTCCGGCTGGGCCAATGACGGCGGCTGCAACAGTGATAGTATCCGGCACGGTGAGGAGAGTTCCCTCAAACTCAATGGTTACCGTTTTATCAATTTGTTGGCTGTAATGTTTAAACATTGAATCTCTCTAATTTGAACTTTCTGATAATATCGGGTCTTTTGCCACCCAGTATCCATGACGGTAAAAGAGACATATGGAGCGATGCAAGAGTGACACAGCTGTGAGTGGCCAGGACATAGCTGTCGGGATAGTCATTAATTTCATCATATATGGGCAGCCCGTCCTCTGTCAGGATTCTCAGGCTTGCCCATGAACGAACGACTCTTACGTGACGGAGGCCGGGAAAGATCTTGATAGCTCTTTTGGCAAGTCCAACTGCCGCGGAGACTGTTGTACCAATCTCAAAACCTGTGTTTTCCTGAGTATAGCCGATCATGACGCTGCCACATCCGGTCTGGCGGAGACTACTGAAAGGAAAGGAGAGGAAGGGCTTGACTCTTTCGGTTACCAGGAGTTGTCCTTTTTCGGCTACCAGTGGCAGTTTTCTCCCCATCATGGCAAGCAGAGGGATGTTTCCAAAACCGGCAGCCAACACAATTCTTGGAACTTCAATTTTCCCGGACGATGTTTCAAGGTGGTAGTTCTCGTCAAGCTTTTCAATGCCTTTCACCGCACATCCATTTATGAAGATACCTCCCCGTTTAATGAAAACCCTGCGCATCGCTTTTAACAACAACAGGGGATTTATATCACCATCAATGGAACTGAATGAGCCGCCTGATACTTCCTCTCCCAGCGCGACTTTTCCCACAAGTCCCTGAACATCTTCCCGGTCAACCATCTGTGAAGGATGTTTTTCACCATGAAGTTCAGCCTCATGCTGCATTTTTCTAATTGATTCGGTTCGCATGGAAAGCTCCTGGTCACCGAGACAGAGGATTAAGCCGGCACCAAGACGAAGTTCAATATCGATGCCGCTCTCTTCCTCAAGCCAGCCGGTAAAATCGGTAAACTCCAGGACAGCTTTTTCTGAAAATCTGCTGTAGCCCCTGTTACCTGCACCCTTGGATTGAGACCAGACAAGGCCAAAATTTGCCTTTGATGCTGTATGGAGTCTATTGGTTTTATCAACCATCAGCACTCTTGCACCGGATCTTACAAGCCCGAGTGCTACCGCTGAGCCCATGAGGCCGCCACCAATGACACAGACATCATACCTGTTGTGATCTTCCAAGTAACGCGTCCTCCACTAACTATACAAATGACATGCGACACCTCTTCCCTGGTCAAGTTCAGTCCATTTGGGGTATTCTCTAGAGCAGATATCTTTAGCTTTTGCACAGCGGGGATGAAAATGACACCCCTGTGGGGGAGAAATCGGGGAGGGAACTTCACCTTTTAGTTGGGCAAATGCTTGCTTGATACTTGGGTCAGGAATGGGAGATGCATTACGTAATGTTAAG
Organism: Desulfobulbaceae bacterium UBA2775; assembly: GCA_002352445.1. Taxonomy (GTDB): domain Bacteria; phylum Desulfobacterota; class Desulfobulbia; order Desulfobulbales; family Desulfocapsaceae; genus Desulfomarina. Next base: position 18,965 of record DEIL01000153.1, on the reverse strand, counting down.
GTGTAGGGATGCAGGGGCTCATCAAAAATTTGGGTGACGGTTCCAAGTTCCACAAATTTACCCAGATACATAATTGCGACCCGTTGGCAGAAATACCTGACCACGGCAAGATCGTGGGATATAAACAGATAACTTAAGGAGAGTTTCTCTTTTAAATCCTGAAGGAGCTGTAGAATCTGCATCTGGATGGAGACATCCAGTGCAGATACAGCCTCATCCGCAACGATCAGTTCAGGGTTAAATAACAGTGCCCTGGCAATGCCGACTCTCTGCCGTTGCCCTCCTGAGAATTCATGGGGGTATTTATCAATTACACCAGGTGATAAACCTACATTTTCCAGGAGGTCTACTACAATATTTCGTATTTCATCATGATCGCAGAGTTTATGGACTCTCATCGGTTCTTCCAGGGTCTGGCCGATGGTTCTTCTGGGATTTAGCGATGAGTAGGGATCCTGGAAAATGATCTGCATCTTTTTTCGTGTGGATCTGAGCTCTTGATCATTTAAGCTGGTTATGTCCTTCTCCTGCAGAAAAACCTGACCTGAGTCCGGCTCGATCAGACGAAGAACACATCTGCCAACGGTGCTTTTCCCGCAGCCTGATTCACCTGCAAGACCGAAGGCTTCTTTCCTGTTAACATGAAAGGAGACGTCATCTACAGCTTTAACCGTATAGCTCACACTTTTCGGGAAACCCCGTTTTATAAAAAAGTGCTTGGTAAGATGGTTGACTGTCAGCAGTGGTTGTTCTGTTGAAGTATTCATTGCAAAACCTTTATTCACATAACAGACAACGAACCAGATGATTCGGGTTGTTATCTATCGGTAAGAGTTGGGGAAATTTATCAGGCCGACATTGTTCTTTTTTTTCGCAGCGGCTGTAAAAACGGCATCCCTCCGGCATGTTATCTATGGACGGCACCATTCCCTGGATGGGTAAGATGTCCTTGTTGTCTTTGTCGAGACGGGGTATGGATTTTAAAAGAGCCTTGGTGTAAGGATGACGGGGATCTGCAAAAAGATCGGCTACCGGTGCTGTTTCTACAATGTTTCCTGCATACATGACGGCTACACGGTCTGCTACATGGGCAACAACCCCGAGGTCATGGGTGATGAAAACCATGGACATCTGCTGTTTTTCTTTCAGCTCATGCAAAAGATAGATCATCTGAGCCTGGATGGTTACATCCAGAGCAGTTGTGGGTTCATCTGCAAAGACAAGATCCGGTTCACATGCCAGCGACATGGCAATCATAATACGCTGGCACATTCCACCTGACAGGTGGTGGGGGTAATCGTTATAGCGGTTTCCAGGATCAGGGATTTTAACCATATCCATAAGTTCCAGAGCCCGTTTTCTGGCTGCAGCCTTACCGACATTCATATGATAGAAAACAGCCTCTGCTATCTGGCTGCCCACCGTCAAAACCGGGTTTAATGAAGTCATCGGCTCTTGAAAAATCATGGTCATGGCACTGCCCCTTATTTTTCTGAGCTTCTCTTTTGGCATGGTCAGTAGGTCTTCGCCTTTGAAAAGAGCGCTGCCGCTATCGATTCTGCTGCCGTGTTCAGGCAGTAAACCCATAAGAGAAAAAGCCGTAACACTTTTACCGCACCCGGATTCCCCGACTACTGCCAGGGTTTCATTTGGCTTTAGGACGAATGAAATATCAGTGGTAGCTCTGTACCAACCAGACTGCAATTTAAAGGCAGTACTTAAATTTTTAACTTCCAGAATATACTTCATGGAGGTACCCTTATTTCTCATTTCTTAATTTGGGGTCAAGGGCATCACGCAAGCCGTCGCCCAGGAGGTTGGCAGCAAATACGATCAAAAGAATAACAAGCCCTGGATACAGAGAGGCCCAGGGGGCGGACATGATATCCTTAAAGCCTTCCCGAATCATGCCTCCAAGCGTTGCTGTGGGAGGATTTACCCCCAGACCGATGAAACTGAGGGCAGCTTCCGTTCTTACCGCGGTTGCCATCCACATGGATCCCATAACCATCAGTTCCCCTAAAATGTTAGGGAAAATATGTACTACCAGGATGCGTATATCGGAAAATCCCATTGCCTGGCAGGCCTCGACATATACCTTGTTTTTGGCGGCGATTGTTGGTGCCCGGGCAATACGGGCAAACCGCGGAACCATGGTCAGGGCAAGGGCAATAATCAAATTTGTCTGGCTGGGCCCAAGGATGGCAACAATGAGAAGTCCCATAAGCAGAGTTGGAATTGACATCAATACATCCATGACCCCCATGACAAAACTATCAAAATAGCCGCCTTTGTATCCTGCCATTGATCCTAGTATAGTACCGAAAAACATGGCAAAGGCCACCGAAACAGAGCCAATAATAAATGAAACCCTGCAGCCCCAGATAATTCGTGAGAGCACATCCCTGCCATAATAATCAGTGCCCAGCAGAAATTGAGACGAAGGTGGTTCCAATCGTTGAATAATGTGTTGTTCCACGGGGTCATAGGGGGCTATGACAGGGGCAAGGACAGCAAGCAGAACCAGAATTGTCAGTAACAGCAGTCCGACCCATGAGGTTTTATTGCGGTTAAAAACATGATATGTTTCAGTTCCAAGATGTTTAAAACGAGCTATGGTATTCATTGTTTGCGTATCCTTGGGTCAACCATGCCGTAGGTCAGGTCAGTTACAAGATTAACAAGCACGATTAAAAATGCATAAATAACCATAAGTCCCTGCAGAAGGTTATAATCACGCTCATCCAGTGCTGAAAGAATCAGTTTACCAAGTCCAGGCCGGTTAAAAACAATCTCTGTCAGGACAGAATTTCCGACTAGTACACCTATATAGAGCCCGATAATGGTTATGACTGGAATCAGGGCGTTCTTCAGTCCATGCTTGTAGAGGATTATAAATCCCGGCAGACCTTTGGCCTTTGCCGTACGGATATAGTCTTCTCCCAGTGTTTCCAGAAGTGATGAACGCGCGGATCTGACCACATAGGCCATCATGATCAGTCCCAGATTCATGGCGGGTAAAACCAGCATATACAGTCTTTCCCCGAGATTATCCATGTCGGGGTCACTGACCACCGGAAACCATCCCAGATATACGGAAAAAGCTAAAAGCAGGAGAATACCGGAATAAAAGGCGGGGAAAGACAAGCCGATAAGAGAGCCTATGCGGGTGATATAATCCCAGAGGCTGTTTCGATATACCGCAGAAAAAACACCTAAGGGAAGTCCTATAATGACTCCCAGCAGGACGCCTGCCAGCGTAAGCTCTACTGTATATGGCAATACGTCTGCAATAATACTGTTTATCGATTGCTTCCTGATGATTGAATCTCCAAGATCTCCCTGCACAAGAGAGACAAGGAACTCCCCATACTGTACAATCACCGGCCGATCAAGACCTAACTCGGCACGTAGCGCAGTAAGGGATTCGTAGGACGCTGAATCACCAAGAATCACTTGAGCCGGATCTCCCGGAGCCATGCGCACCACAAAAAAGACCAGGGTCACTACAGCAAGAAGAATTGGTATTGCAAGGAGCAACCGCTTTATAATGTATTGTAGCATTTCAATCCTCTTTGCTCTTAGTGCCTTTAGAAAGAATACTTTGGTTTTGTACTTTTCGTCATTCCCACGGATGTGGGAATGACGGAGCAGGAGACTTTTGCTCTATTTGAAGCTGGTTTTTTCAGTTATCAACGGTCCGTTTGACAGGCTGTTTTCAAGCTTGTATCCATAATCGAGATTGGACTTGCGACACCAGACCTGATACTGTTCGAAAAGAGGTACTGCATAAACATCTTTTTGAATTTTATCCTGAGCTGCAGCCCACAAAGCTAGCTGATTTTTTGAGTCAACTTCTGTCTTCGCCTTAAGTATGTCATCATCAGCTACTTTGGCGTGGGAAAAGTTGGTGATCCCTGTGGGTGTTCCGACAATACTGCTGGAGAGGAAAAACTGAGTCAGGTAGACATCAGCCACAGGAAAACGGGATGCGCCATAAAGGACGAGACTGCTCTGGTTCTGGCGGATAAGTTTATGGAATGCTGAATGTTCAACAACCTGAAGATCGAGCGTGATTCCGGCAAGCCTTAACTGTTCCTGCACAACAATCATCGGCAGTCGCAGCGAATCAACTTTGGTGATTACAGCTTTTAATGTGAGTCCTTTAGCAAAGCCTGCCTGGGCAAGAAGTTCCTTTGCCTTGGTAAGGTCATGTTTATAAACCATTGCACTGTCTGAATGGCCAAGATAGCCGGCAGGTACAACAGAGTTGGCGGCGGAAGCAACTTCCGGGCCTATAAATGTAACGAGTCCTTCACGACTTACTGCATGGGCAATGGCCTGCCTTACACGAATATCGTCAAGGGGCTTTATCGAAGTGTTAAGGTGGAGATTGCGGAGCTCACCAAGACCGAAGACATCAACAACGATATTCTTCTTTTTCTCCTGATTTTTTATCCACCTGGCCTCACGCCTGCCGTAAAACAGATCGACTTCATCCTTATCAAAGGCAAGTTCTCTCGTTGCCTCATCCGGCATATATCTATAGGTGATTTTATCTATGGCAGGTTTGCCACGGAAATATGAGTCATTAGACTTTAATTCGACAAATCGTTTTGACTGATATTTTACAAAAGCGAAGGGGCCTGTGCCAACAGGATTTATAGCGGCCTTGTCACCCAGTTTTTCTGACGCTTTCTTTGAGAGAATGAATCCGCCATGGTAATTTATTACTGCTCCGAGGAAGAACGGAACCTTTTCACTTAGTGTTATTTTTACGGTGTAGGGGTCAACAGCTTCCACGGATTTAACTGCACTGTACTCTTTGTAGGCGGATGAGGTTGTCTTCTCTGCTGCTTTATTCAGTGAAAACACAACATCATCGGCAGTCAGTTCTCCATAGCCATCATGGAATTGTACGCCATGGCGCAATTTAAAGGTCCATACAAGTTTATCATCTGAAACTTCCCAGCTTTCAGCAAGATCAGGTTCAATCGAATTCAGATCAGCTGTGCCCGGTTTGAAGCGTACAAGTCCATTGAAAATCATGGGGAAAATGATTTTATCCTGCGTTTTTGTAGACATGTGAGGGTCGAGTGAGATTGCATCACTTCCCAATGTTCCGATTCTTAAAACATTTTCAGCAAAACCCGGTGTGACCGTAAAGGCCAGAACAAGTAATGATACCAGGCAGCCTAGTACAGATTTTCTTGTAATCATTAGCGTTTACTCCTTTTCGTTTCAATAATGAAACATTTAAAGTTAAGGTGCTGTTGTTGTTCCAAAACAGGTAATTATGGATAACACACTGTGACCATGCGGTTTTCGTAATCTCAAAGAATTACTGTTTGACTGCATGGATGCTTTTTGACAAGAATATAGAGGGGGATTGCAAATTATGTGCCAGGTAGGCCTGCGTTTCGTTTAATTGATGCTGTGTTCTTTCAGTTTTCTCCATAGAGTTGTGCGGCCAATCCCAAGCTGGTCCGACATGCATTTTATTGATCCTGCACAACTTTCTTTCGACAACTGCAAAATTGATTTTTCCGCAGCTTTCATTGAATTGGAAAGGGAGCTGTTGCAGTCAAAAAAAGGTTTTCCGGCAACAGGTTGATCCTCTGTCATGTCCATGCTGGTGTGACAGCACGATTGGAAAAGTACTGCCAGATAGTCATCGTCATTAACCAATTTTTTACTGCAGAGACAGGCGATGCGCGCAGCTATGGATTGGAGTTCCCGTAAATTTCCGGTAAAAGGTAAACGTGTTAGTACATCAATCACATCCACGGGAAGGGGAAAAAGCAATTTCGCCAGTTCTGAATCATATGCTTTGAGAAAATGATCAAACAACAGAGGAATGTCTGCCTTTCTTTGGCCCAGGGTCGGAAGCTGCAGATAGAGGATACTCAGCCTGTAGAAAAGATCCTGACGTAGCAGATTTTCTTCTGAATTTTCATCCTGTTTTCTATTGCATGCCGCAACAATCCTAATATCCACAGGTATTACTTCATTGCCGCCAACCCTGATGAACTCTTTTTCCTGGAGCAGTCGTAAAAGTTTTGCCTGGAGAGAGGTTGAGAGAGAATCGACCTCATCGAGAAACAGAGTTCCCAGATGAGCCTGGTCAACAAGCCCGCGTTTTCCCTGGGAGCTGGCCCCGGTAAAAGCCCCTTTTACATAGCCGAACAATTCACTTTCCATCAATTCAGAGGGCAGGGTTGCACAATTTATTGCCACAAAGGGAAAGAGCTTTCTTGTGCTGTTATTGTGAATGGCCTGTGCAAAAAGCTCCTTGCCTGTTCCTGTTGCCCCATAAATGAGTACAGGCGCCTCTGAAACGGCATAAAGTTCGGCATGTTTTTTACACTGTGTTATTAGTGGAGAATCTCCGAGTATATTTTGGAATGTATACTTAGCCATGAAACCTTTATGGCGCATTTTCTGACGTATGCGACTGTCCATGGCTGCAATCTCCTGGACTTTTTTTGCCATGAGTACTGTACCAACGGTTCTCTGCCCTACAAAAACAGGATGTATAGTAACCAGTATCTGTTCGCCGTTAAGGGTTCCAATTACCTCACTGTTATGATTCTTTTTGAGCATATCTGTTTTTATGAAATCAAATAGCTCCGATATATGGTGGTCGGCAAGAAGATCTGCATTAAGATGTAGTTTCTGCTCCGCAACTTTATTGGTAAAGGTGATATGATTACTGTTATTTATAAAAATTACACTGTCCTGGCTTTCCTGTGAAATAATTTCGAGCTGCGACACCTTCTCTTCCAGGGATTGGTTATAGCGGTGTGTCTCCATGGCGCGGGTATAGGCATCATGGAAAATATCATGATCTGAAAAAAGAAATACGGGTTTCAATCCAAATTCTCTTGCGATTTGAAAAGTGTAACTTCCTCCAACAACAACTGTATGTCCCTCCTGCCTGGCCTTTAAGCAGAGCAGTCTGTAGTCGTCCAGATCGTTTGCATAGTAGATATCAATTTTAAGGCCGATTAATTTTTCATAAAACCGGGCATCGTGTTTTTCTTCAATGGAGGAAATAAAAACAGCTCTGTCTGTTATTTTTTTTGCTTTTAAAAAAGCTTTAACAAGAGCCTTATGTCCTGCCCGAAAGGGTATGATCTTGTTTTTATCAAGCCCTGTTATAACCTTGGCAGTAACAGTTCCAACAATGATAATGTCATGATTAACTTGGCTGAAGGTTTTGGCTGCGACCTGTAAGGGGTGGTCAGGGGAGGAGGATATATATTTGACCCCCTTGGATTCAGGCAGATACTGATAGTAGAGAAAATTTGCACTGTTTAAATATTCTTCGGCAACCTCCTGGCACGATGACAGTATCTTCGGGTATCCGATAACTGTGATATTTGCTTTTCTGTTCATATATGATTCTCGAATTTACAGGTCTGTGTTTCATATATAGAACATTTGTTTCAGTTTGGCAACAGGGTGCTGAAAAAAGATCATTGTCGAGAAACAGAGAGGAGGGGGAGATCCTGTCGATTAGAGTCCTCTGATCAATTGCTGAGATCAGTTAACGAAGCTGAGCAGCAGCCACATATAGATGGCAAGCAGTATAGCAACCCACATGACCATATTACCGGTGGGACGTACCTGTGAGGCCTTGCTCCCGGGATAGTGGCACCGGGCAAGGTAGTTGTAGAAATTATCCAGCTGTTCAAGTACTCTACTACGCAACATCGCATCTTGACTCCATATCCAGGAAAAAGATGCTTTCAATGTCTGTGGAAAAAAGCGACGGTATATCCACTCCACATCGAGATTGACCGAGTGCAGTTCGGGTGGGTATAAACCTCTGAGGTTGAGCCAGACAAAAGCAAGAGCTGAGAAGAACAGAATCTGGGTCTGCGCCAGGACATGGGTAGCATCATAGGGGTTATAGCCTGTGTCAAAGGGCAGAAGACTGTAAAGCCATCCTGGATAGACACCTATGGTAATGCAGAGTATTGCCGAAATGGTCATGGCGACAAGCATGTTCTTTGGTGGTTCGGATACACGAAGGCCGGAGTCATGGGCAAAAAAGGCAAAGTAGGGGATCTTGATACCTGCGTGATGAAACACACCAGCGGATGCAAAAAGCAGCATTAACCAGACCCAGTGATAGCCTTCCTGAAGAGCGGCGGACATCACCATTGATTTGGAGACAAATCCACTGAAGAGGGGAAATGCAGAGATGGAAGCAGCGCCAACGATACAAAGCATTGCCGTTTTCGGCATAGATTTGTAGAGCCCGCCAAGGTCGGAGCCGTTTATTCGTCCGGTCACATGCAACACAGCACCCATGGACATGAAGAGCAGACCCTTGAAGATGATATCGTTGAAGGCATGGGAAACTGCCCCGTTAACAGCAAGTGCCGTACCGATACCTATGCCGCAGATCATGAACCCGATCTGGTTGATCATGCTATAGGCAAGTACCCGGCGAAGATCGTTTTCAATAACAGCGAAGAATATTGGAAAACAGGTCATAGTCGCCCCAATAAAGACAAGCAGTTCGGTGCCGGGAAAGCTTCTGGCCAAAGCGTATACCGCAACTTTGGTAGTGAATGCGCTGAGAAAGACGGTCCCCGTGGGGGTGGCTTCAGGATAGGAATCCGTTGCCCAGTTATGCAACAGAGGGAAGCAGGCCTTTATGCCAAAAGCGAGAAAAATGCACCAGCTGCCGATACCGTCAAGTCCGATATAGCCAAAGTCGAGCGAACCGGTTTTGCCATAATATATAATTAATCCGCCTAGGAGAATGACACCGGACATAACCTGCACAATGAGGTAGCGGATTCCGGCCTGATAGGCTCTTTCCGTCCGCCTCGCCCAGATCAGAAAGACCGAAGTGATGGCCAGCAGTTCCCAGAAAACAAAAAGGGTAAGCAGGTCTCCCGCAAAAATTGCACCAAGCGCACTGCCTGCGTATAGCGGGGCGGCAACCTGCTGCATGGTGTCTTTGACGTGCAGGGAATAGATGACCCCGATAAGTGCAGCTATATGAAAAATATAGCCGAACATCAGGCTGAGCTTGTCGACCTTATATGGAGTTAACTCATATCCAAGAAACGATAAGCTGACACTGGTCCCTGCTGGAACATTCCACAGGTGGATCCCGCTGAGAGCAATAACACCGAGTAGAATGGCTCCTCTGAGATTGCCCTTTGTGAACAGGGCAAGGACTGAGACGAGAAAGAGAGGGATAAAGGCTGGAGTATCAATGGCCCACATGTTCACCTCCATCGATTTCCTTTGGGTCAAGTTCTGTTCTGTCGTAGTACGATTCTTCCCGCATCAGAAAGGTCCTCATCCATTTGGCAACGAGCACGAGCACCACGCAGCCGACAAAGCCATACACCGCATAGAAACCGAGCAAGCCTTCCCAGGGGTGGACCAGATGCCGATGAATAACGAAGTCGAGGATAAACAGGACAGTGCAGCAAAAATAGAGGAGATAAAGGACTCTCTGAACATTTTTGGGATTGTCAAAAAGATGTTGTTTTTCAGTCGCCATTACCAATGCCTCTATTGAAGAATAGCCGATGCCAGCTCATAGAGTGGCTGAGTATAGAAGAACAGAAAAATACAGCCAAGGGCGGTAAAGCTTAAGGCCAAAAGAGATGGAAGGGGAGCCTCCTTGATCTGTACCGGTTTTCCGTAAGCTTGCTTTGAGAAAAAAGCCCGCAGCGGAATCGGCAGCAGATAGGCAATGTTCAATAAAGAACTGAGCATAAGCACTATCATTATTGTCCATTTACCGGCATCGAAGGCTCCGGTCATGATGAACCATTTTCCCCAGGTACCTCCGGTGGGGGGCAGTCCGATGATTGAGAGGCTGCCGATAAAAAACGCGATCATGGTAATTGGCATGCTTTTGCCAAGACCACGCATGTCGCTTATTTCCGTCTTATGGGCGGCAACCATAATAGCACCGGCACAGAAGAACAGGGTGATCTTACCGAAGGCGTGCATGGCAATATGCATGGCCCCCCCGACAATCCCTGCATTGGTAGCCAGCAGTGCACCGATGGTGATGTAGCCAAGCTGGCTGACAGTTGAATAGGCCAGCCTCGCTTTGAGATTATCCTGGCGCATGGCCACAATGGAGGCCAGAAGAACGGTGGCTGCTGCAAGATAGAGCATAAAGTCCGCACTGGGGAGCGTTCTCAACAGGTCGAGTCCGAAAATATATACACAGACCTTCAGCACGCTGAAAACCCCGGCCTTAACCACCGCAACAGCATGTAAAAGAGCACTTACCGGGGTTGGTGCCACCATGGCGGCGGGCAACCAGCGGTGAAATGGCATGATAGCCGCCTTACCAATACCGAAAATATAGAGTACCAGCAGAGTGCCGGTGATAATCGGTGCAGTTTCTGGTGGAAACACCCCACCTTTTTGAAATTCGACGGTCCCCGCCGTATACCAGGTAGCAACGATGGCAAGCAGGAGGAATAGGACAGATGTGGAAAGAAGGACACCAAGGTATACCCGGCCGCCCTCTTTGGCCTTGGGAGTTCCACTGTGGGTGACCAGAGGATAGGTGGAAAGAGTCAGTACCTCGTAAAATATAAACAGAGTGAGCAGGTTACCTGCATAGGAGATACCCATGACCGATGATATGGCAATGGCAAAACAACTGTAAAACCTGGTCTGATTTTTCTCATGGTGCCCACGCATATAGCCGATTGCATAGACAGTTGTCACCAGCCAGAGAAATCCGGCAACAAGCGAAAAAAGCATGCCGAGCGGTTCAATTTCAAAACTTAAATGCAGGCCGGGAAAAAGAGCCGGACCTTTTATAGCGATGGATGTTCCATTCTGAACAAGTCCATAAAGGGTAGTGACAAGGTAAATGAGGATAATACTTGCCGTTATTGTGACCCCTTCCCGCCGGTTTGGGAACCGGTTGGCAGCAATTATGCCGGGTACGGCGAAAAGTGGTACCAGTATGGTCAAGATGAGCAGTGTTTCAGGAGCTAACCACATGATCAATTCACTCCAAAAAGGCTCTGCGCTGCGAGTTTGCTCACACCCACAGTGAGTCGGGTGTCAACGCCGAAGTAGATGTTAGCCAGGACCAGTATCCAGATGGGAATCAATTGGCTCATAGGTGCCTCTTTTATTTCATCGGTGATTATCCGGGGCGGTGTTAAGTATATCCATTCAACGACCCGCCAGACATAGATTACCGCTATGAGTGAGCTGATAAGTACAAGAACAGCTACCGGCCACCAGCCTTTATCTAGAAGGGCAACAACCAGGTACCATTTAGAGACGAATCCCACGGTGAGCGGTACCCCAATAAGACTTAATCCACCGGCGACAATCGCTGCCATGGTCCATGGCATTTTCTTTCCGAGTCCTGCGTAGTGGGAGAGCTGAGCACTACCAATACGATAGACAACGGCTCCGATCGCCAGGAAAATTGCTGCTTTCATTAGCGCATGATTGAAGAGATGAAGCAGGGTCGCAGTTAAGCCAAGCTCAGTTTCTATTGCCAGGCCAAGAATAATGTAGCCAATCTGGGCAACACTTGAGTAGGCAAAAAGCCTTTTGATGTTCAACTGATAAATGGCGGCAACAGAGGCGACAAAAATACCGGTAAGCCCGAGGAAGAGGAAAATATCACCTAGTGGCAGCGACATATCGACAAACTCAATACCAAAGATGCTGAAAATATAACGAATCAGCACATAAACAGCTACTTTAGTCGAAGTGGCAGCGAGAAAAGCTGTGGTAATCGACGGGGCGTAGGCATACGCGTTGGGCAGCCAGAGATGCAGGGGGAAAAGCGCCAGCTTGAGACAGACACCCACGATGAAAAAGCCGAAAGCACTGAGCACAGTTTTCGATTCATACACGGCCGGCAGCCTCTCGGCCAGGTCATACATATTGAGGGTACCGGTCATCATGTACATGAGACCAACCCCGATGATAATAAAAGTCGCCCCAATGGTCCCCATGACCAGGTACTGGTATGATGCTGTTAAGGCTCTTCGATCCGTACCTATAGCAATGAGGGTATAGGAGGAGAGTGCGGAAATTTCCAGGAAGACAAAAAGGTTAAAGGCATCTGCGGTGGCAAGGATGCCGAGAAGACCTGTTAAACAGAGCAGGTAAGCAGTGTAAAAAAAGGTATGACGGTTTTCCGGTAACTCCTTGCTGATACTTGTTTGTGCTGCCACAAGCACAATGGTACTTACCCCGGAGACGAGGAGCAGGAGGTAGCCATTGAGTTTATCTATGCGATATTCAATACCCCATGGTGCGGCCCATCCCCCCAACTGATAGGATAGGGTGCCACCCGTGATAACTTCTTGAAGCAGACCGCAACTGATCAAAAAGGCTGTGGCGCTTACCAAAATTGCAAATATTCCTACAATTCGCGGTATACGGATGAAAAGGCATAACGGGGCCGCCAACAGGGGAATAATAACCTGTAATATGGGAAAATGTGCTGTCACTCGTCTTTGTCCTGATTAAAAAGGTGAGTATCGTTTTTATGGCCGTAAGCCTCAAGATAATCTTCGAGCCGATCGTTATTATCCTGCACCTGGATATCACTTTCTTCTATGGATCCATAGGCCTCATAGATCCGCACAACCAGGGCGAGACCCATTGCAGTTGTGGCAATACCGACAACAATAGCCGTGAGAATAAGAACATGCGGAAGTGGATTTGAGTAGAGCTGATAGTTTTCATCAAGAATGGGTGCCGTGGCTCCCGCCACCTTGCCCATACTGATGTAGAGGAAAAAGACAGAAGTCTGGAAAATTGACAGCCCGACCAATTTCTTGATCAAATTTTCATGGGCAATGACAATGAAGAATCCTATGAGCATCAGGACAACAACAATCCAGTAATTATAGAGACCGATTATATTCATTGGTTATATTTATGTTTGACGGTTCTCCAGGTGAACTTGAAAAAAAGTGTTATCATTACTGCAGCAACAGTGATTCCGACACCCAGTTCAACCAGGAGAATCCCAAGGTGTTGGCCGTGTACAGGATCATGCCTAAGCACGTTGTAATCAAGGAAGTTGCCGCCGAGCAACATGCAGGCGATGCCGACTCCTGCATAGAGAAGGACTCCGAAGGCAGTGAGTCGCTCGACAACCTCGGTTTTGATGACTTTCTGGGTAAGGCTGAGGCCGAAAAGCATGGTATATAAAATAATGCCGGCAGCAAAAATAACGCCGGCCTGAAAGCCTCCTCCGGGTCCATAATCGCCATGAAACTGGACATAGAGAGCAAATATAAGAATAAGTGGGAGCATCATCTTGGCTACTACGCGAAGAATGATCTGGTTCTGCATATCGGCCGGTACCTTTTGCAAGGCCTTTTCCTTGGTACGCCTGGAAACCATGAGAAGCGATAGCACACCAATACCGGCAGTGAAAATAACCAGAGTTTCGCCCAGGGTGTCGTAGCCTCGATAGCTTGCAAGTATAGAGGTCACCACATTAGGGATTCCGACTTCATTCATTGAGTCGTTTAAATATCTTGGGGCTACATGTTGGTGCACAGGGGCATCGGCCTCTCCAAAGTGTGGCATATCCAACGTTCCATAAATCAAGAGGGCACCGGTGGCGATGACCACCCCAAGCGCTAGCGTTGGTTTGTAGCGCGATTTTTTTTCATATCGGGGAACAAGCTTCAGCGTCGCTAAAAAGAGTAAAGTTGAGATTCCAGCGCCGACTGAGGCCTCGGTAAAGGCGACATCAACGGCATCCAGATCTAAAAACAAGCTGGCAGACAGCAGGCTGTATATACCTGAGAGCATCACCACGGCAAACAGATCGCTCATGCGGGTAATTGCAATTGCAGTCACCGCCAGAAAACTGAGCAGGACAAAGTCAATTAAGGTTTCGATGACGTCTCCTTCTCGCTGTTACTATTGTCATTTACAGTTTGCGGCTTCAAACCACTTTTCAAGGCTGCTTTCGCCATAGCGTGACAGGCTGTGGTGCTGGCAAGCAGGGAAAAGAGTAAGATGAGCAGAAGCTTTGCCAGCACAAGTCCCCATCCGGCCTGAAGCATCAAACCGGTTAAAATAAGCCCGGCACCGGCCGTGTCAGTGACACTGGCAGCATGGGTTCGTGTAAAGAAATCGGGAAAACGAAGTAAGCCAAGCGCACCTGTCAATGCGAAAAAGCTGCCGCTTATAAGCAGTATCCAGCTGACTATGTCAAGAAGGAGTTCCATTAATTTTCCTCCTCCAAGGCTGTTTTTGATGAATACTCAAAAAATCGCAAAATCCCGATTACGCTGATAAAGTTTATCAACGCATAGACGATGGCGATATCCAGAAATGCCGCTCTACCCGAGAGAAAGTCAATAACTGCTATAAACAGAACTGTTTTCGTGCCAAAGGTGTTGACGGCCAGAATACGATCATAAAGGGTGGGCCCCATGAACGCACGGAACAGGGCGATTCCCATGACTATGAGCAAAATAACTGCCGGAATAATATACATCAGGGCTCCACCTTGCATACTCTACGATCCATTTCTCCCGTGAGCAGATCCTCTGCTGTTTCACGAGTTAGGGCGTGTACCGTGATTTCATTGTCTTCCAGATCTATGCTGACCGTACCCGGTGTCAATGTTATGGAGTTTGCATAAATAACAATACCGAGATCGGTTTTCTGGTTGGCCTTGACCTTGATGACTGAAGGGCTGATTGAATGGGCACCTTTCCAAACGCAGCGTGTCACCGCAATATTTGCCACAGTAACTTCCTTTATCAGCCAGAGCCAGTACACTGGGATAGTAAAAGTGAGTTCAAGCGGCTGCGACTCACCATCAACCACGTCCATCCGGTGACACAGTACCGCAACAAATAGCACCGATACCACCATAAAGAAAAGAATAAGTGATGTATAGTGTCCGGAATTAATTAACCAGAATGCAGAGAGCAATACAGACAGTGCAAGAACGTGCTTCATTCAATCCTTAGTACGTAAAATTTGTGAAAGGAGAAGTTTGCGGTTGCTTAGCCGGATGCGGTCTAATAAAGTGTCCCCTTCCACCTACTTATGCCGTGTAGGTGGTAAAATAAATAACATTTTTAATACAGTTCTGTCAAGTATTAGCTCGTGGTCGCAGCTGTGACGCATAAACTTTTTTTCACCCATGTTCGGTGCTGTTTTTTGGCCGTAAAACTGTAAAAAGACGCGCCGCTTTCTTCTCAGTGTGCTCTAGCTTATGGTAACATTTGTTCCCGTGCAGAACATATATTTCAGCATTGCAACAATGCAGGTGTCCTGCACGAAGAGGTAAAATAGAGGCGGTGGTGAAGCATGGGATGTCCCAGAGCAGTAGGGAAGGTTGGATTCTCTTGATTCAGCGGTTAAAAAAGATCGTTGTCGAGAATCAATGAGGAGAGGGAGATCATACCAATAAGTTTTCCACCATCCTCAACCGGGGCCCGCCGGATGTCGGCCCGATAAATGAGACGGGCTGCGTAGCGAATGTCCATGTCGGCCGGGACGGTGATAATTGGTTTTGTCATGATTTCGTAAACATGTACTTCGCTCGGGGAAAGTCCAGGTATTATCACACCTTTTATGAAGTCCTGAATGACCAGTATTGCCCAGGCGTCGTCAGTATTCCGCTTGTTGATAAGGAGTGAGGACGTTTTTTCAGCACGCATCATGGCGGCGGCCTCACTGGCTGTGGCCATGCCGTCAATAGATACAATTCTCTTATGCATCACATCTCTTGCCCGTACTATTCTGGTGCTTTCGGATTCCATATTTTTTCTCCGGTAATAATAACAGTCAGTGTCTGATCCCGATAAACGGGATAACAAAGAATTTGAGTTTTTACGGTGCCATCAAAAATAGCTTTCACGAACCTCTTCTTTAAATTTTTCCATCTGGCTTTCCAGTCCCACAACATGTTCAACCGGAACCACAAAGGCAATGCCCGTCCCCGGTTTATGGAATTCGCCAGCTTCTTTTATGGTGTCAAGAATTTTGGCAACAATATGTTCTTCTACAAGAAGCAGGATAATATCTGTCTGTGCTTCAAGTGAAAGGCCAAAAAAAGATTTCGCCTCTCTGATACCTGTGCCCCTAGCCGGTATAATTGTAGCCCCAGTGGCACCTGCCTCTTTAGCCGCATCGACAATATTGTCAGTGATATCAGCTTTAACAGATGAGAAAATAAGTTTAAAGCGCATTATTCTTCTCCTTGGATTTTGTTTTTCGATGAATAGACCACTGCATAAACTGGGCATAACCCATAACGGTTATAATTGGGAAAAGGCTGGCAAAGGCAATAAGGCCAAAACCGTCCAGGGCTGGGTTTCGTCCGGGTACTGTAGCGGCCAGTCCGAGACCAAGTGTTGCAACCAGCGGTACTGTGACTGTTGAGGTCGTAACCCCTCCCGAATCATACGCCAGTGCAATAATGGATTTAGGGGCAAAGATGGTCTGGATGATTACAATTAAATAGCCTGCAAGGATGTATATAAAAAGCGGTGTACCGGTAATGATACGAAATGTTCCAAGGCTTATGCCGAAAGCAACTCCAAGGGCAACGGTGATTCTCAGGCCCCATTGGCTGATCGTCCCTGCCGATACCTCACCGGCTTTAAAGGCAACTGCGATGAGGGATGGTTCGGCGATAGTGGTTGCAAAGCCGATCATGGCAGCAAAAAGATACACCCAGCCGTAAGCTGTCCAGTCCACCTGAGTGATAATCTCTGTTGTGCCATAGACAAAGACAGGATCTGAGAGCTGAGATGCCATGATTTTTCCAAGGGGGAAAAGTGCCTTTTCAAGTCCTGCCAGAAACAAGGCCAGGCCTATGATAACGTAGACGACACCAATGATAAGACGATGCAGTTGGGGAAAAGGTTGGCGCAGGACCAGGAGTTGAAAAACGGTAATGAGAATAATGATAGGCAGTACATCTCTGCAGGTGGAAAGTAACGTCCCGCTGATATCATATATGAATTCCACGGAAATAATCGCCTCTTCTTTACTTGAAAACTATAAGCCCATAACCCATTACAAAGATCATAGGGAGGAGGGAGGCAAAGGCGATAAGACCAAAGCCATCCACAAGAGGGCTTCGCCCTCTGATGGTCGAGGCCAATCCAACACCCAGGGCTGCAACAAGAGGTACAGTGATGGTGGATGTGGTGACTCCGCCTGCATCATACGCTATACCAATGATCTCCTTTGGAGCAATGATGGTCATCAACATAACAACGACATAACCGCCGATGATCAGATAATGAACAGGCCAGCCCCGGATGATACGCATAACACCGATAAGGATGGCAAGTCCTACGGAAAAAGCGACAGACATGCGGAGGCCAAAGGCATATTCTTTCAAAGAGGCCGGGGTTGACTCGATCAATCCCCCCTGGCCGGCAATTTCTGCTGCTTCTGCAGCTACTGCAATGAGAGCAGGCTCTGCCACAGTGGTTGAGAAGCCAAGGGCAAAGGCAAATAAGAGGAGCCAGAAGACGCTGCCTTTCCTTGCTAAAGCATGGGCCATTGCTTCACCTATGGGAAACAATCCCATCTCCAGTCCCTGGATAAAGAGGCTGAGACCGACCACAACAAGAAGGGCGCCAAAAAGAACCTCTCCCATTTGCGGTAATGGTTGTTTTAGAACAACAATCTGAAAAAATGAGATAACAAGAATGATGGGCAGAAGATCGGTAAATGCACTTCTAATTTTTTTCAGGATGATGAAGATGATCATTGCTTGCCCGACTGGAGAAGGATTACCTCAAATTTCTTGTCCGTCATTGTCTTGTAATTTGCTAAATTTTGCAACTATTTCTTCAGCTTTGAAATTTCATGTATGTTTCATCTGGCGGTCCTTGGCTGAATATGTTTCATTTTGTATAAAACAAAATGAAACATAAAGGGACATGTCGAAGGAAAGTGTTTCTTGTTGTTTCGATATGTTCTGGTTGCAAGGGTTCGGATATCCAGTGAAATAATTATGTAACATATTGTATTTATAGGAAAAATACGTTGTGGTGATGTTGGCATGTAAGTTGCTTTGAAATTAGTAAAAGTTCAGGTTTGTTCAGGTTAGAACTTTTGTTAAAATTATCAATGTGGATAAGCAATTTAACCTACAATTCAAAAGGAGTAACAAAATGCCATCCATAGCCCTGTTTTTCAGCAGTTTTACAAATGAAGACGAAATTAGACAAAAGATGTCTTCATCACTCAATCTGGCAGTCGTGGATGATGATGCTATAATTGATAATGTCTGCCAAAAAAGACAAACAACTCAAAATAAACTGGAACAATCTATTTATAAGAAAATCTCTGTTTTTAATCAATTTACCATGGAGAGAGAGAGAAATGTCGCATACTTAAAATCTGCTCTCGCCGAGAACCTGGCAGAAAAACAGAACGCCATGTACTGCGGGTATACTGCTTTACTCATACCCCATGATATAACCCATGTTTTAAAGGTACTTATCATTGACAGTGCCGAAATGAGGCAGGCAAGGGCGGTTGAGGAGGGCATGTCTGAAAAAGCAGCCCTGAAGCGTATCCACGATGAGGATAAAAGAGTTTTTGACTGGACTGAGTTTTTATTCCACAAAGAACCTTTTGACCAGTCTCTGTATGATATTGTCATTCCTCTAGGGAAAAAGAGCGCTGACGATGTGATTGATCTCATCAAGAAAAATTATAACAAAACAGCTGTCCTTGAAACGAAAGATTCCATTCAGGCTGTCAGCGATTTCGGATTGGCTGCCAAGGTTGAACTTGCTCTCTTGTTCAAAGGGCAGAAGGTGGATGTTGAAGTGAGAGACAGCCGTGTCTCACTCAAGGTAAATAAAAGCTCTTTCAGTTTTAATAATCTGACCGCAAAACTTTCAGAAATTGCACATTATGTCCACGGAGTTGAGAGTGTTGAGGTTTTGCAGGGTAAGGGTTACAGGGCATCAATTTAC
>DEIL01000034.1 GCA_002352445.1 Desulfobulbaceae bacterium UBA2775 | reverse complement strand
GGCTTCAGCTCCGATGTTTCCCTTACCCCCTGCTCCACAAAGATAAATTGTTTTTCTTTTTAGAATCGTGTTTGATTGTATTTTCAAGCTGTTAACTCCTCAGTGAAATGTTTAATATAAAAACTATCGGTTGAATTAATCAGAATAAACCACTATTCCTCCTGATGGTGCCGTAAAAATCACCGTTGTAGAAATTAATATTATGTGCCTCCGAGGTCCTGGAAGGTATCAGGAAAACAAGGAAATAAACAATGAGCAAGCGTTTCCCGAAATTATCACACACAATCCATGATTGCAAATATCATATCGGTTGTTGTTTCAAGTATGGGCAGAGAATCTTCAAAGAGGGATAAGGTAATATACGAAGGGTCAGTAAATATTTTGGTTCTTGATTATGCATTTTCATTCATGTAAAAAGTGAACACAGAAAGGAAGGGTAAGAACATGTGTGGTATCACCGGTGTTTATAATCTGAAATCAGCAGATTTGCCCAACGAATTCATTGGCGCCATGCTAGAGTCCATTAGACATCGGGGCACTGTCGATGCTACCTGGGCGAACAGCAGGGTAGCCCTGGGTTCAAGAAGGCTCCCGATAGTCGATTTAGAGAACTCACCTCAGCCTATTTTTAGTGAAAACAGACGTTTAATTCTCATTGGCAATGGGGAAATATATAACTTTAAGGAATTACGGTCAAACCTATTGAAGAAAGGCCACAAGTTTAATACCAACGGGGACCTGGAGTGTATCCTACATCTCTATCAGGACCAAGGAAATGAGGTTTGGAACAAGCTGAGAGGAATGTTTGCCGTTGCTATCTATGACCGGTACAATGATATACTGACTTTGGCACGCGATCACATGGGAATTAAACCCCTGTTTTACTATGGGAACGTAGACCGTTTCCTTTTCGGCTCCGAAATCAAAAGTATCATTGTGCACCCATCATTCAAAAAGGAACTCAACACACAAGCGGTGGCGGATTTCTTGTCGCTCCAATTTGTCCCAAAACCACAGACGATTTATAAGGGGCTTCTGAGCCTTCCGCCGGCGTCTGTTCTGGTTATGAAAGACGGCAGTATTTCGGTACGAAAATATTGGACTCTTAATCCCGATCCGTCAATAAACAACATCAGTCGTAAGGATATCGCAGAGAAAACATTGGATCTGTTGAAAACATCGGCACAAAGAAGACTGATGGCTGACGTTCCTGTGGGAGTGCTTCTCAGCGGTGGGCTTGATTCGAGCGTGATTGCAGCATTGACCGCGAAAATGACGGACAAGCAAATAGAAACTTTTTCGATTGTATTCAAAGAAAAGTCATTTGACGAGAGTCCATTTTCCCGAGTCATGGCCCATCATCTGAAAACGAATCACCACGAAGTTGTTTTGGATTCAAATATTATCCTTGATTCTATAGAAGATATATCATCCCACTTTGGAGAACCTTTTTGTGAAGGGTCTGCATTTCCAATTTATCATATCTGCAAATACGCAAAAAATTATGTCACGGTCATACTTTCCGGAGAAGGGGCTGACGAGATATTCTGCGGTTATGAACCCTATGCCGCACTGAACCTGTCGAGGTATTACAGGATACTTCCCAACCCCGTGCATCGACTTTTCACTTCTGCGGTCAACATGCTGCCGGTTTCAGACAAAAAAGTAAGCTTGGATTTGAAGCTCAAACGTTTCACTGCGGGGGTCAAGTTCGATCCACCCAAGGCACATTTCTGGTATCGTTGCAGCATGAACGATGATGAGAAGCAACAGGTGCTCACAAAGGACTTCCTTGGCAGGGTGGTTCGGCCGGAATCGTCGAGATTGTACGAGGCGCTCTATTCATCCATGAAATCTGACGATTCCTTGAACAAAATAATGGCAACCGACTGCCGTATGCATCTGGTTGATGACTTGCTTTTTAGAGGCGACAGAATGAGTATGGCACACACCATGGAATTGAGAGTCCCCTTTCTGGATATTGACCTTGTAAATTTTGCGTTTTCTTTGTCATCGAGAAGGAAAATCAGCTGCTTGAATAACAAAATACCCCTAAGGGACGCAGTGAAAGGGTTAATTCCCAACCCGATACGTCAAAGGCCCAAGAAGGGACTGAACATGCCCTACCAACAGTGGTTCAAACAGAAAGGGTGGAAAGAGATGCTCCATGATTGTCTACAAGAAAAGAGCCTAAAGGATCAAGGCTTTTTCAACGTTGACGTTGTTCGGAGGATGCTCAATGACCATTTCGCTAAGAAGAAAAATAATGCTCATGCTCTTTGGACAATAATGAACTTGATGATTTGGCTTAATAACAATGATAACTGATAGTTGTCGCCATCCATCTCTATTTCCTCGGAAAGGCCTCTTGAATCGAATATAAATGATACCATTCCGATCCGGATGTCATTATCCACGCCACCAGCCAAAAGGAAACAAAAAGGTTCCCCGGCTTTTTCTTGACAATCACATATGCAAGCAACCCCAGCAAATTCAATTCCGCGGAAATACGAAGGAAACTTGTGCTATTACTCCATACGGCTGTCTTTGTGCAGGCGGCCAGCAGCACGTAGCATATCCAGGAAATTAGCAAGAGAAGGGGAAAGTGCCGAATCCAACGGGAAAGGAAAATTTGGTATCCCAAGACGGCGGATGCCATTATAAGATAAAAGACGGTTTCCGGATTTAGGTTTGTAATGTTCCCGACCATTGCACGAAGAAATCCCTCCAATGGTGGCCCCAGTTTGGAGGTGTCGGCGCTAGCCAATAACACTGAAGACCAGTTGTTGCTAAGCCATAGTTGCCACAGGAAAAAAGTCAGCGTCGGATACAACCAAAACGAAACATGTGGGGAAAAATTTTCTTTGTTACCATGTTGGAAGATTTTCCCGCTCAGCCAGGTGAAGAAACCCGCTGCAACAACCAAGGTGGCGGTTTCTCGGGACAACACCGCAAGGGACAACAGTATAGCAGCCACCTGGTTCTTCCTGTGCGCCAGCATGAGCAGGCTTGAAAGAATCATGAAAAGGGCCAGTGGTTCCGTCAGAAAGCGTCCAACAGAAATACCAAATCCCGGGTAAAGAGAAAAAAGAAGTCCATACCAAGCAGATATCCCGAAACAGCTCAATAAAAGGCCGCTGACAAAGGCGCACCCCGCAACTGCGGCCAGATTGATGGCCATCATAACAGGAGGTGTGATTTCCCGATCCCCTCGGGCAATCAACCATGTGAAAAATGGCAACAGGATTCGTTGCTGGCGCAATAAAGGCGCATCCAAGTTGATCCCAAAATCTTCCCTTTTGTCGGTAAACGGGTCAAGGGCCAACCTGAAATAGAACTGACCGTCGTAACCAGGTTTGGGGTGGGCATATTTCCTCCATGGTGCATCATCAGATTCGGTGTGGGTAAGTTCCTGCGAAAAGCCATAGAGCCCATAAAGGTGATTGTTTGTCAAAGGCAGCAGTACGGCAATAAAAGATAGATAGATCACAATGGCAATGGCTGCGACACCTAAAGAAATGAAAATATTTGTAATCCTGAATGGTTTGATGAACGGATCGGAATCGTGGCGGATCTGTCTTTTTGACATTAGAAAGGTTTCTCGTTAGTGTTTCTCGTGGGGTCATTTTACTGACGCTCTATCCACCTGATAATAATGTGTGAAGAGCGCCAGGTGCGTCGATGCGGGCTTGTTTGGCATACGGTCGAAATATGAAAAAAACAGAAATTGTCAATTTTATAATTTCATGGACATCTCGCTCCTTTCACAGGCATTTCAGATAGGCATTGAGAACGGGCCGGTCTGCGTCAGCCCAGTCC
>DEIL01000143.1:44201-46078 GCA_002352445.1 Desulfobulbaceae bacterium UBA2775 | reverse complement strand
AGATCTCCGTTATAGCCGAGCGGAGCGGAAAACATGTTAAAGGTGATTTTCTGATCACTATCGGCCAGGAGTCTTGTCACTTCCCCAGCCTCGTCAATGTTTCCCGGGGTGAAGGTATAGACAAAGACCGCCCTGGCATCATCCCTATAATTCTCCATCTGCCGGACAAGCATATCCGGTGCCTTTCGAACAACCTGGCTGGTCTGGTCATTCCCCCAGACCGAGATATGTATCTGGTAATCTATTTCTTTAGGAATTGGCTTAAGGCCATTGCTGGCAATAGCGCCAAGAGGTATCACATTATAACAAACCCGGCACAGATGTGGCACCAGCGAGGGTTCTGCTCCGGCAAGGACGACGAAAGTTATGCCACGTTCCTTTTCTGATTCAAGGAGCTGCCGCCAGGATGCTTCGTCATCGTTTTCCTCGGCAAACTGCTTCTCCCCGGTGAAATAATAACACCCTTCACAGCGGATATTGCAGCGGTTACTCATATCATAAGTAGATTCACGCAGGAAAAAATAACGGCGCACCTTCTCCCAACGCTCTCTGATCATCGGGTCTGCTATGATCTCGGAAAATTTATACTCCTGCTGTCCTGCAGACATCTATTCGCTGCTATTGAGTTTATCGTTAATGTACCCGGCAATAATCCGCACCGTGGTCAATTTGGGGTAATCATCCTCGTCAATCCGCACCCCATACTCATCCCTCAGGACCAGGACAACAGTTGCCAGGTCCATAGAGTCGATCCCCACCTCGTCAACCAGATCGAGATCGGCATCAAAGGTCTCGGGGGTAATATCTTCAAGCTTGAGCTCGTTTATGATGATTTCAGCTATCCGGGTGATAGTCCGGCTAATGTCGTTGTTCATGAACTCTCTATTTTTTAAATTTGGGTGAAGAACATCCTGCCTGAACAGACCTCTTCACTCTCGCTGGTAATCCTGAATATATATTGCTCTTTTTTATTAATGCAGATGACGTGAATATCGATCAGCTCATCGGGCCTGACAATTTTTCTAAACTTAACCCGGCTCAATCTTGTCATACACAATTTATCTTTTTCGGATTTGGAGATAAGATCAGCAACCATCTTCAGCTGGGCAATTCCCGGCAAAATAGGATCATCGGGAAAATGGCCGGAGAACCAGGGAGAACTACCATCAGTAGCCACGGATGCTGACATTTCATCTTCTTTATAATTTACCAATTTATTGCCGCCGGTTAACCTGATCACTCCCCTGCCTCACCTGAGCTTCCCGTGAATGCCTATAAGACGCATGTTTATACCATCTGGACTGAAAATTCACAACAAGTAAGTAGTGGCATATACCACAGGTTAAATCCTCAAAACAGCCAGGGGATAAACATCCTGGTGCGTTGCATATAACTTTTATATACCGACCTAAAAAACCGGATATTCTCACTCTCCTCAACCTTCGCACAGGCGATGAGAAAACCGGTCACCGTTAAAATCAATACGATACTTATTGGCGTAATATGTTTTTTAAAAGCACCCCATCCAAGTAAAAGCAGGGAACTGTACATGGGATGCCGGATATAGCGATACAGCCCCGTTTCCACGACATTGACGGTATTCTCAAAAGAAAGATTCTCCGGCATCTCTTCTCGCTCAGAGTGGCCCCCCTCCCTTTTAAACATCAGAAGCGCCTGGAGAATAAACAAAATCGGTAAAACCCGTGGGTTCCAGGATTATTTAAAGCCCTCCGGGAGAAATGATTAAAAAACAAGGTACAAATGATAAACAGACCAAGCCGTATCAGAATAGACCTCTTATAGGTGGTGGTGATGATTCCAGCCCGGATTTTACGATACTTTACTACTTTTATATGATGGCGTCGTAAAAAATCCGA
>DEIL01000143.1:6894-44166 GCA_002352445.1 Desulfobulbaceae bacterium UBA2775 | reverse complement strand
CTACGCCTCGTATATCGAACTTCTAATCCGACAAGTCGGAAAACTTTCAGTCACGCTGGATAAGTACCTTGCTACCGAATTAGATACTCCCACAACGGGCCGATATACCCACGATCATGCATCTTGCCCACCGTGACCGCCCCCTCAGACCCTCCGGAGCCGACTATGCAATTAATTCGATTGCCGACTCTTGCTGTAACAAGTGATTCGACAGTTTCACGGTCGATATTATCCGCCTGATAGAAGACCGGCTCCAGCAGATTCGTATCAGCTGTGATCTTTCCTTCATTAAGTGCGATAGTATAAAGTGTGGTGTTGGGATAGATCCTGATGCCAAAGAAAAAAAACAGTACTGTCTTCTTGAAATTTTCTATATTATTCAGGCTTTCTGTGACTGTATCGGCAGATTCCCCCGGCCCTCCCATAAGAAAATAATGGGCTGCGTGCAGTCCGGCATCGAGCGCCTGTTGATGGGCTGCAAAGACATCGGGTACAGAAAAAGGCTTACGGTAGGCTTTCAGCATTGATTCCGATAAGGATTCAGTACCAAATTCCACGTGGGTAAGGCCGGAGTCTGCCATTACCGTGAAATATTCCAGGGGCAGCCTGACAGGAGCAAAAAAACCGCCCCACGGAATCGAAACGCCGGCTGCCTTAAAAGCTTTGGCCACGGCCAGACTGTGAGTAATGTCGGAATTAAAGGCAGAGTCTGTGACAAAGAAATATTTGGCACCGGCCTCCTCTAGCTCCAAAGCCATCCGGGCCACCTTATCCGGCTCAAGCAGCCGGTGTTTTTTCCCCTCGATATAAGGGTAAGGACAGTATATGCAGTTAAAGGAGCACCCTCTTTTGCTCTGCAGATTTAACATTCCCCCTTTGTCAAGATAAAAACGGTTGTGGGATGCACTGCTCCGAAAAGCCCGCATGCTCCTGCCACGCCATGGTTCCGGCACCCATGTCCCCGTAGAAGAGGCAGAAGAGATTACCCCGGATATTTGTGCCGGTTCCAGGCCATTTTCCATGGCATCAATCAGCAGACCAAATTTCTCGCCCTCGCCGATTATACCGTAATCGGCTCCAAGGGATGAAAGGATCTGTTCCGGCATCATAGTGAATCCACTGCCACCACAAACAATTACAGCTTTTGAGCGATATCTCAGCCAGGAGACGAGTTGTTTATATTCACTGATAAAATAGAGGGAATCTCCGGCTTCCGTATTATCAATATTGCGGCAGGACAATCCAATTATTTTCGGGGAAAAGTCATGTAAAATCTCTGCAAGTTTCTCAAGGGAGACTACATTCAGATCCGCAACTTGAACTTCATGCTCAGGCGAGACAGAACCTGCAACATAATCAAGACCTATGGGGTAAACAGGGTAAGGGATAACGAGGGTATTGGGTGAGATCAGCAGTATGTTCACAAGCGGGAAATCTCCAGCACTGTAATATATTGACCGAGACCCAGCACAAGAATCTTGTTTATCCGGTTATCTATGACAATATCTCTTTTGCCTGTAACAGCTCCGGGAATACCCCCTGTCTCAATAAAAGAAACGGCCAGCGCAGTGGCCACAGCAGAAGCGGAGGCAAACTCGCCTGTCAGTCTACGGTAATGAACAACGGGTACAGACAATTTTGATTGGGTCATAAACTGTTCAAGCTGCAGTTCTCCTTCTCTCCGGCCGGCAGCAGGAATACCTGCCAAAACAAGTGCACAGCTGTTCTGCAGGGAGATGTCACCGCCAAGAGAGTCTATCAAGGCGGCAACTACGCCATCCCCCTTACCACTTTTAAAGAAGGGGATGGAGATCGAGCATTTAGCTCCCACTGTTGATCTGCTTACGCTAAAAGCAGCTCCGCCATCAGCAAGGGTTGATCCCGCTCTAACAGAAGGATCAAAGAGAGGCGAAAAAGCATCATGCCCCTCATCTGCGCCAATAATGAGTGCTGCTCCTGCCGGATCATCAAGCATAAGTTCTGCTGCAAATAATGCCTGTTCAAATGAATAGTCTCCACCACTTGTAGTAATATTGGGACCTGTCGAACCAAACATGATCGCTACCTGACTGGCAGGCCCGTTATGAACGGAGCCAACAAAATCGGTGGGACTTGGAAACTGTTCTTTGGAGTCCGTAAGGCGGCTCAAAAAATCGTGGGTTTCGGAAAGAGCTCCCCAGCCGGTACCCATAAAAACAGCACCGGGATTTTGATTATCAAACTGTGAATTCTCATGGGCTCCTGCGGCCAATGAAAGAGTCATTCGCGGCAGTCGCTTTAACCGCCGTATCAGCCTTGGCGGCAGGTTTTTTGAAATTACATCAGCTGCTGCTCTTCCGGCAACAGACACACCATTTTGCATCCGGTCGATGGCCGCAGCAGTATCTCCAGCGCCGGCCAGACAGGAATAACCATGAATGGCCAGCCCCCGACAAGGCTGCCGGACTACCGGTTGTGGAAATATACCGGCTTTTCCGATCACTAAAGCGCCATTGTTGCCGCCAAAGCCAAAGGAGTTTGAAAGAACAGCATTTGTAGAACGTTCTGACGGATTTATCAGCGGTGTAAAACCGAGCACAGGATCGACTTTTTCCAACCCGGTATTGGCAGGCATCAGGTCATGGGAGACTGTGATAGTGGATACCACAGCCTCAATTGCCCCGGCAGCCGCCAGACTGTGACCGGATGCTCCTTTGATGGAAGAGAGTGGAGGAAGATTGGTGAAAAGTCTGTGTATGGCCTTGGATTCAGCCAGATCGTTATCCGGAGTTCCGGTGCCGTGCAGATTGATGTAACCAATATCATCCGGGGTCAGTCCACCATCAGTCAAAGCAGTCTGCATGGCCGTGAAAGCACCCTGACCTTCCGGGTGAGGGGCGGCAGGATGGTAGGCATCGCAGGAAAATCCCGCTCCAAGGAGTAATCCATGGTGATTTTTCGGTTTTACAGTGGTGAGAAGAAGCATACCAGCCCCTTCAGCCACGACCATGCCCTGCCGGTTCTGATCAAGAGGTTTACAGCCTGCACGGTCGACAAGCTGCAGGGAATGAAACCCAAAGTAGGTCAGGCGGCTGAGAGAGTCCACCCCCCCGGCAAGAACTGTTTCGACCTGCCCCCTGCGTAGCATTTTCAAGGCCATTCCTATAGCAACAGCGCCGGAAGAACAAGCTGTGGAAACTGTAAGGGCCGGGCCTGTACAGTTTAGCTCCCGGGCAATATAGCTGACAACAGTATTTAAACCGTGGTACCGGTATAACTCTTTTTTATGCTCATTGGCTCTAAGCAATTGCTCGGTGGTCAGAATACCGCCAGTTGTTGTGCCAAAAATTATTGCATCAGGTGGCCGGATGCACCCCTCCATGGCCTGTGTTGCTGCAATATGGGCCAACCGATGGGTTCTAGGAAGTGGTGATTGCTCATCCAGGCCATGAACCTGGCCAACCGGCAGAGGTGATCCCTGCAGTAGAGAAAACAGTTCCAGGGGTTCGATTGTCGAACGGTTCTGACGTAATATTTTTTCGGTTTTTGCAATTCCGGAACCGAGCGGACTGATTATGCCGACCCCACCAATATAAACCGGTTTATCAGTCAAGAAGATACTCTGGACGAGTTTTTAGTGATATGCTCTGCGAGATTGGAAAGTGAGAAAAACACCTTTTCACCAAGCTCCTGATTATTGATGATAATTCCATAATCTTTTTCAACCATGACCGCCATTTCCAGGACATCAATGGAGTCAATACCCAATTCACCGCCAACCAGCTGACCATTTTCGTCAAAATCCTCCGGCTTCACGTCCTGCAGATTCAAGATATCGATAAGTTTTACTTTAAGCTCTTCTATAAGTTTATTCATATTTTTCGATTATACAGGTAGTGTTGTGTCAACTATGTAATGACACGGATGCTGTCCGGGAATGCATTTCTCCCCAACTCTTCGTTATTCTCATAAAAATAATGCTCGCAGGTAAGGCGTAGACTCCGATATCACTTATATGGCTGTGCTTATTTTTCCGAAAAACCTCGATTTGAGAAAAAATGCGTATTCTCGGACAGCCTCCTAGGCATCTTTGCCGGTGGTACTGGATTCCCGCCTGCGCGAGAATGACGGCTGATTAAACGTCATTCTATGATTGACATAACAGTAGATTAAATCAACAAACCCCGACGAGCGGGATAAGTACCTCCGCTACATTCTTTCTTAAAAAACAAAAGAGAAGCACTATTATGAAACCAGGGCATAAACTCCGCCTTTAAGAGAGATTTCTAAGATACTGAGCCAACAACACAATAGGGCTGGTTTTCCAGGAGCCTGTCCGAGAAATTGTACTGATGTTAAATCATATGACATATAGTATAATGGTCGCATGGATTTGTCATCTCATTTGGTGGCGGCTTTCTTAATAATAGAGTATCAATGTCAATGATTTGTCATGAGTACAATACCACTTTCCGATCTGACCCTTGAAGACTTGCTCCCCCATCGCGGCAACATGTTGTTTGTGGAAAAGGTTCTTGAGGTTGACAGTAAACATGCCCGGACACTCTGTCGTCCGGAAAAATCCTGGCCCATGACTGATGGCAAAGAAATACATCCCTTAATTTTAATAGAACTGGCCGCACAGACAGCAGGAGTATGCAACGGGTGGAACAGGATACAGACTCAGGGGCTTGATTCTAATCAGATGGGCTGGCTGGTGGGCATCAAAAAAGCTGAGATTTTTATTGAATATCTACCCCTTGGCAGTGACATCATCACCAGTGCTGAAAATACGCACAATTTTGAGAATCTTCGAGAAGTATTCTGTGAACAGGTCATGGACACTAAACTAATCGGTGAGATCACCCTGCAGCTCTTCCAGGCATAAATAAAATGACGGCAAAAGACGACCAGCAGATTGCTATAATAACCGGCGGCAGCAAAGGGATCGGCAGGGCAATCTGTGTGGAGTTGGCGCGGTGTGGCTGCTACACTGTTATCAATTACCTGGGGGATAAAAACGGTGCAGAACAGACCCTGGCGATGGTCCAAGACGTCGGCAGTCAGGGTGAAATTTATCAATTCGATGTCAGGGATGAAGAAATCACAGAGAAGGCCGTTGAAGATATTGCCGAACGACTGGGCAGTATTGATATCCTGATCAACAACGCCGGCATCATAGCCGATGGTCTGTTTATGATGATGTCTCCAGACAACTGGCAGTCTGTGATTGATACCAGCCTGCATGGCTTTTACAATTTGACCCGACCCGTAATTGAGAAAATGGTGCGCAGACGAAAGGGAACTATTGTGTCCATATCATCCGCCAGTTCTCTTATGGCCCACCGGGGTCAGGCTAACTATTCTGCAGCCAAAGCAGGCTTGAATGCTGCCAGCCGGGGAGTTGCCTGCGAGGTTGCCCGGCTCGGCATCCGGGTTAATGTGGTGGCACCGGGCCTTATTGAAACAGAAATGATCAGGAATGTACCAAAAGATCAGATCAAAGCTATGATCCCCATGTCCCGCATCGGACGACCTGATGAGGTTGCCCGGGTGGTAGGATTTCTCTGCTCCGATGCGGCTTCCTATATGACCGGCCAGATAATTTCTGTTAATGGCGGGATGTTTTAATGAAATCGCTGACACTGCTCTTTACCACCTTTCTGTTATTCCTCGCCCCGATTTCTTCCTTTGGTTCTGCAGTTCAGGATCAAGTTCACCTGCATTCAATCAGGGCCGACTTCGTCCAGGAAAAGCACCTGAGAATACTTGCAAAACCAATTGTTTCAACCGGGATTTTTGCCTTTCAGGCTCCTCGATCGCTACGCTGGGAATACCTGGTTCCTATTCCATCTATCCTGCTCATGCACGACGGTAAATTGAGTAAATTTGTTAAGACAGACGGCCGATTCATAGAAGATCAAGGGATCGGACTTGACGCCATGCAGTTTATGCTGGGTGAAATAAGCAACTGGCTTGATGGTCGATTTACAGATAATGAGATGTTCGTCGCATCTTTTCCCGATAAACAGACCATCCTGCTCGAACCCAGAGAACAATCCCTTGCCGGCTTAATCAGCAGAATTGAACTTAGGCTTGCAGACCAAAAAGGAGTCCTCAACAGTATAACGATTTATGAAGGTTCTGATTCCTACACCAGGATGACCTTCAACAATGCTGTTATCAATAAGATAATACCCAGCGCCCTGTTCATCCAAAAATGAAGCTACACAACTTCTACCTGGTTATAATACTGTCCCTCCTTGTTGCCTGTGCCGCAGAAAAACAGATAGACCTTCCGGGATTAAATCCAGGACAGCAGATACAAGGGAGACCCAATTGTGCAGCTGTCTTTCCCCAGGGGAAATGGCAGTTTGTTCACTCCATCAACTTTACTGTAAAAAACGGCACCTCCACTACTGTTCTTGGAGTAACCTCTCTTACTGAAAAGATTATTAACTGTGCCTTGATCACCGTTGAAGGGCTTACACTTTTTGAAGCGGCCTACAGCAAAGAAAATGGGTTGGAAATCCGACGAGCCATACCTCCCTTCGATAATCCCCGGTTTGCGGACGGGTTGATGAGCGACATTCAAACAATTTTTCTGTCTCCAACCGCAGGGGATGTGCAGGAAGGGCAAATAACAGGAGCACTGGCTGTCTGCCGGCATACTGATGACAGCGGCAGAATTATTGATGTTCTGCCGGAGGTAGATGACTGCTGGCAAATTAAGAGTTATAGTTCAGACATGACCCTGGATCGCTCCGTTGTGGGGCAATCATGTAGAAAAAAAAGCTCCACTTTAATACCTGAATATCTTGAACTAAACAGTTATGGCCAAACCGGCTATACACTTAAAATGACATTAATACGTGCTGATAATTTTTAATGAAATTTAAACTTATATATCCCAAATGGGCCAAACTGAGCAGACAGACAGAATTCCATCTGCCCCCCCACGGTCCGGTGGTCTTTGCTGCTGCACTTCCCGATTATGTTGATATAGATTTTATCGATGAAAATCTGGAAACCATTGATTTTGACGACGATGTTGATTTTGTAGGCATCTCCATGATGCTCACAGTCCAGGTAAAAAGAGGCTGGGAGATTGCTGACAGCTACCGAAAAAGAGGTATTAAGGTCATTTTTGGCGGCATTGCCACCATGCTCCATGCTGAGGAAACCATGGGACACGCAGATGCAGTTTTTCTTGGTGAGGCCGAAGGGAGGATGGAACGGGTTCTCTCCGACTTCAGCCAAAACAGCTTGCAGTCCTGCTATGATTTTCTCAATAAGAGACCAGATATCGGTCTGGTTGGCCCGGCACGAAGGGATATCCTCAACCGCAAGCTCTACAACTTTAAAGGCGTGCAGATGGTTGATCTGGTACATACTTCACGGGGATGCCGTTTTAACTGCTATCCCTGTGCCGTCTCCTACCTGGGGGGAAGAATATTTCGACCGCGCCCCATTGACAAGGCGGTGGCCGAAATCGCCGGTATCGACAATAACCGACTCTTTATTGTCGATAACTCTCTAGCCCAGGATACCAGATGGGAGATGGAGCTCTTCCAGGAGATGATTCCGCTGAAAAAGAGTTGGTGTTCCCATCCTATAGAAGACAAACCGGAAGTTCTTGATCTGGCTGCCCGGGCCGGAGCCTGGTATGTGTACCAGGCAGTCTTTGACACTTCTGATTATATCAAAGAGCGGATCAAACGCTATCATGATCACGGAATCGGGGTGGAAGGGACAATTCTATTGGGACTTGACAATCACACTGAAGATTTCATCAAACGGTTGATCGATTTCCTGCTTGAAATTGAGCTGGATCTTGCTGAATTTACAGTACTGACACCATTTCCTCATACAAAAGCTTACGATGAACTGAGTAAAGAAAATCGTATCCTGTCCCATGACTGGAATGATTTTTCGGCTGATCAAGTGGTTTTTCAGCCAAAAAATATGAGTCCGGAAAAGCTGCAGGAGTTGCTTGATTACGCATGGAATACCTTTTATCAGGACGAGCCCCAGGGAATAAAGATGGCCAAGCTGTTTAAGCAGGTTGTAAAAAGAGAGATGGCGGACAATACTTTCAAACCTCGGGACAGAAACCTTAGCGGACAATCTTTTGGCAGACCGGTGAACCGAGATAATGAGAACTAATTCTCTGCCGGATATAGAAAGAGCAATACACCAGCTGCTGCAGGGACCGAAATATCCGGACAGAGAGTTTGTCCGATCCGGCTCTACCTTTGGTGAGGTATATGCAATGGCTTCCTGGTTGCGTACTGAACTGGTCGAACCCGGGTATAAGAAGGCGGCTGTCTGTCTTGCTGCTGACAACAAGGCAATAATGGCTGCTGCGCTGCTGGCCTCACTTGGTGGTGGACCAGCTCTGCTGCTGCCCTATGCTTTTTCTGCCAATACTCTTGCCCGAATGCAGCAGGAGACCGGCTTTACAACCGCCATTTCCGATGTGGTGAGAAAATTCCCCCCGGGGGTGAAGATAATCTGTCCACAACTGAGAGGATTCTCAGAAATTCCGGCCAATACCCAAACCCTGTCCCGACCTGAGCTTCTGAAAATTTTCACAGGTGGCTCAACAGGTTCTCCACAGGTCTGGTCCAAAACAGCAGAAAATATTTTCAGTGAAGGGTTTTACCTGGCTAATCGCTATGAAATAACAGAACAAGACTGCATTCTAGCCACCATCCCACCCTACCATATATATGGGTTGCTTTTCTCCGTTGTCCTGCCTCTTCTATCTTCTGCAGCTGTCGTAGGTAAAATACCTTCTTTTCCAAATGAAATTGTTGGTGCCGCACAGGAACATAAGGTTACTATTCTGGCTGGTGTCCCGGCCCATTACCGGGTACTCCGAGGTAAAACCATATCATTGCGGCTGGCTTTTTCATCTGCCGGCATGCTCGCTGAGGAGGATAGTGAAGCATTCAGCGTCCAAAATGAGACAGGCGTTGTGGAAGTGTATGGATCCACAGAAACTGGTGGTATTGCGACAAGAAACAGATACCTTGGCGAACGATTTTTCACTCCTTTTTCAACGATTGACTGGAAAATCATGGGACACCACCTTGCAGTACGCTCACCCTATATCTCTCCCGATTTGCCCGTTGATGGAGATGGTTTTTTTACTGTCAATGATCGAGTTGAAGCTCACGGAACAAGCAAATTTGCCCTGAAAGGGAGGACCGATATGGTGACGAAGGTGGGAGGAAAGCGGGTCGATCTCGAGGAAATCCGAGCTCTTATTAAAAACGAATCAGGGGTTATGGACTGTGTCGTCATGGCTCTACCTGAAGCGGGAGGGCGTGAACACCGAATCGGCGTTTTAATACAGAGCTGCAGGAAAGAGACCGATACGATTAAAAAAACACTGATTGATGCCCTTGAACCATATGCCCTGCCCCGTCGCATTAAAATAGTTGATCGGATTCCTGTGAATGACAATGGTAAATATGACTGGCAAACTATTACCCACCTTCTGGATCGATGAGCCATCTTAAGAAAAGCTTTGCTGCTGGTTATGCATGTCTTTCTGCCTGGGCCGATCTTCTGGATCGGATCAATGTGTTTCCTGTAACCGACGGAGATACCGGAAGCAATCTGCGTATCAGTCTGGCACCGCTTCGTGATAGTGAAGGAAACTGCAAAATAACCCGTAACTTGCTGGCTCGCTGTGCAACCGGCAACTCCGGCAATATTGCTGCAGCTTTTTTTCGGGAATTTTGTCAGGCAGAAAGCTTCTCTGACCTTGCCGAAAAAGCGGAAACCGGCAGAAAAAAGGCCTGGCAGGCAATTGCCGGCCCCTGTGCGGGAACCATGCTCTCGGTTTTTGACGGACTCGCCTCGGTTCTTGCTTCAAACGTCAAATTGGAATCAATTTATCTCCCCTTGAGTTTCGAGTTGCAAAAGGCAGTTCGTGACACCTCGCAGATCTTGCCCGAGCTAAAGGAAGCCGGAGTAGTGGATTCCGGTGCCCTGGCCATGTATCTTTATTTTGATGGCTTTTTCAGAGACATCGCCGGGCAAAACGACAGATCCATCTCCGTCTTTGACCTTTTCCCAGGCAAACTTGCAATTAACAGCTCCTTTCAGCCAAAAGCCACCAACGGCTATTGTGTAGATGCTGTCATTCAAATGGGTGTTAAAGATACCGCAGTCCGGGACTCCATTGCAGAACTGGGAGAAAGTGTAGTACTGGTGCAGGATGATTCCATATTGAAGGTTCATCTACATACCCCGGATCCTGATCATCTGCGAGGACAACTCGGCTCATTTGGTAATATTGTCCAATGGTCCGATGAGACAATTAATCAAGAAGGTGCAGGGCAACGATTAGACGCGGGAGAAAAACCGGTTCTCCATATCGCAACCGATGCTGCCGGCTCGCTTACAAGAGAAATGGCCCATCGTCATGGGATCACCCTGCTTGACAGCTATATCATAGCCGGCAATAACTCAAGGCCTGAAAGCCTGTATAAACCTGAACAAATCTACCCCCTGATGCGCAAGGGCGGAAAGGTCACAACCGCCCAGTCCTCCACATTTGAGCGACATCAGCACTATCAGAGCATTTGTCAACAGTTCGGTCGTTCCCTGTATCTTTGTGCTGGCTCTGCCTTTACGGGTAACTATGATACTGCCATCACCTGGAAAAAGGAAAATGATTCTGATAATCTGTTGACAGTTCTGGATACAGGTGCAGCTTCCGGACGACTTGCTCTTATTGCCCTACTCACCGCCGGATATTTAAAGAACATCGATAGCCCGGAAAAAGTCATCGATTTTGCCCTTAAAAGTATTGCAGAATGTAAAGAGTATGTCTTTATAGATGAACTGAAATATCTTGTTGCCGGTGGCCGAATATCAAGAACCAGAGGCTTTTTCGGTGACCTGCTCAGCATGAAACCTGTCATAAGCCCGACCGGCAATGAAGTGCGGAAAATCGCTGTTGTCCGTAGCAAAGACGGACAGCTGAGCTTTGCCATAGAAAAGCTGAACAGCCATTTTGATGAATCTGCTACACCCCTGATCATGCTCCAATATTCAGACAATAAAAAATGGGTGGGTGGTACTGTGCGACAGCAGGTCAAAACTCTGTTACCAAAAGCGGACATTCTGCTCACTCCTCTATCCCTGACCTCCGGTGTTCATATGGGGCCTGGAACCTGGGCCATAGCCTTTAAACCTTACCTCTAATATGAACCCAGCTGTCATTATTCCTGTTTACAATCATGGTATGCAGATCGGCGAGGTTGTCCGGCAGGTTCTTCAACTTGACCTGCCGGTTTTTGTGATTGATGACGGTTCAACAGACTCCACCACCAATAGTATTGATATAATTAAAGGGATCATCGTCCTGCGCCATCCTGTTAACCGAGGCAAAGGTGCTGCCATTCTTACCGGCTTTGCAGCTGCAGTAGAAAAAAAATGTGATTGGGCAATCACCCTTGACGGGGATGGCCAGCACAACCCTGAAGATGCCAAGGAATTACTCAATGCAGTGAATAAGGGGGAGAGGTGCATTGTCCTGGGCAACCGTCAAGGCATGGACGATAAGAAAAATGTGCCAT
The DNA here is from genome assembly GCA_002352445.1 of Desulfobulbaceae bacterium UBA2775. Taxonomy (GTDB): domain Bacteria; phylum Desulfobacterota; class Desulfobulbia; order Desulfobulbales; family Desulfocapsaceae; genus Desulfomarina. The sequence continues at coordinate 32,590 of DEIL01000143.1, read as the reverse complement.
GGACCAGCCGATTTGGCCGCAAATTTTCCAACTTCTGGGTATGGACTGCCGGCGGACCTTTGGTTGAAGATTCCCAGTCAGGTTTCAGACTCTATCCTATTCCGGAAGTCTTACAGCTTAACATAGAGGCCAGACGGTACCAGTTTGAGGTGGAAATCCTGGTCAAAGCTCAACAACAGGGTATCGAAATAAAGGAAGTACCGGTTCAGGTCGTCTATCAGAGAAAGGGAGAAAGGATAAGTCACTTTCGTCCCTGGCTTGATTTCTGGCGTAATTCCGTCACGTTCAGTAGACTGATCTTTGCTCGATTTTTCAGGATGTCTCGATCATGAATGGCTTATGGTACAAACTGCTTGTCCGTACTGCCGGACTATGCGGATCGTGGATATTTATCATTGTCTCCCGAATTATTGCAACCGGCTATTTTCTATTCTCCAGACGAGTTACAGAAAGCAGCCGATTTTATGCCGCCCTCTATCCCGAGAGAGGAAAACTCTACCATCTCTGGTGTACCTTCAACCAATACCAGAATTTCACCACTATCCATTTTGACAGGTTCCTGGCAGGTCAATCCAAATCAACAACCTTCACATCTCAGGGATGGGAGGAACTGGAAGCGGTCATTGGGTGCCAAGGCGGTATTCTCCTTATGTCCCACCTTGGAAACTGGGAAATGGCTGCAACACTGCTCAATCAACAGCGAGATGACCTGAAGCTTCTTCTCTATATGGGAGTTAAGGAAAAAGAAGGCGTAGAGCGGATGCAGAAGGATAATCTCCGCAGATCCGGAGTAACTATCATCACCACCGACCAGGATGACAATTCACCATTTTCTGCATTGGAAGGAATTCGATTTTTACAGTCCGGGGGCCTGGTATCCATGGCAGGAGATATTGTCTGGCGCAGCAATCAACGTAAGGTACGTGTTACTTTCCTTGGCCATGATGCCTACCTGCCGGAAGCGCCTTTTATTTTCGCTCTGCTGTCCGGTGCACCGCTCTTTGTCTTTTTCGCATTCCGTATCGGCAAAAACCGCTACCATTTTACCCTGTCCAACCCAATTCCTATCCAACCTGAATCCCGTCAAGATAGAAGCAAATCCATTTCACAAGCTGCTCAGCAGTACGCCGATCTGCTGGAAAAATCACTGCGGAAACATCCATTTGAGTGGTATCATTTTGATCGATTTATTTATTGAACCATGATAGTCTCGTAGAATTGTAAATTTAGATACCTTACTCCTTAAACCCTGTCATAAAAAACAAGAGATAAGCGTAGACTTCGAACTGAGGAGTGTATTTTGGAATTATGTGGGCACATGTATTTTCAAGGTACTTATCCCGCTCGTCGGGGTTGGTGGTTTATAATTTTTTTCCAGAAAGTTCTCACTCGATACATCCAGTAAATCCTATTATGACAAGAGATGAATTAAAAGATAAAATCTTAACAATCCTGACTGAAGATTTTGAATTTGAACACCCCGGACTGAACGACAATCTCCGGGACGACCATGGTTTTGACAGTATTGATGCCATTGAACTACTGGGGAAGATTGAGGTCATCCTTGACTTTTCCCTTACCCGGGATGAAAAGGAAAAGGCCATGGAAATCAGAACAATCAACAATATCCTTGATTATATTGAAGGAATAGTGAACTCTCGAAACAAATAACCAACTTCAGTCCGGTATCCATGAAACGACGCGTTGTTATCACTGCTTGCTCCGCTATTACACCTATCGGGTACGACAAAAAGAATATCATAGAAAGCCTCAGGCAGGGTAAATCAGGAGTCAAACCTCTGCGTGATGATGGGCTATTGACAAAACACATCCACTCCCGTGTATTCGGGACTGTGGATTATCCCATAGAGTACGGCTTCAAACGGCAGTACAGAAAGACCATGGGCCCCGTGGCCTTTTACGCCTGTCAGGTTGCAAAAGATGTTCTGCAAAGCTCCGGTCTGAGCCGGGACTTTATCACCTCCGGCCGTCTTGGTGTTGCCTTTGGCTCAACCCACGGCAGCCCGACCGTCCAGCGCGATATCTATAAAACATTTTTCAACGATCTTGATTCAAAATTTTCCTCTATTGGAGCAGTTGATTATCTCCGCTCTATGGTTCATACAACAGCGGTCAACATCACGCGAATGTTCGGCATCACCGGGCGGGTCATTGCTTCATCCACCGCCTGTACCACCAGCAGCCAGTCCATCGGTTTTGGTTATGAAACGATCAAGTACGGCATGCAGGATGCCATGATCTGTGGCGGGGCGGATGAGTATGATACTACCACTGTTGCAGTTTTTGATAACCTGCTTGCCTGCTCTGTAGATTATAATCATAAACCGCACTGTACTCCCCGTCCATTTGATGCCGGACGAGACGGGTTGGTTGTAGGAGAGGGAGGCGGTGCTGTACTTCTGGAAGAGTATGAATCTGCCAAAAGACGCGGCGCCAGCATCCTGGGAGAAATCATTGGTTTTGGTTGCAATAACAACGGCGGCGACATGATCCTGCCGAATCTTGATGGAATTACCGCAACCTTGCGGTTGGCACTCGAATCCGCGAGGATATCCCCCGACGATGTCGATTTTATCAGCGCCCATGCAACAGCAACAAAGATGGGGGATGTCATTGAATCTCAGGCCATAGCATCTGTATATGGCGACGGGCCTCTGGTTACCGGCCTGAAAAGCTATATGGGTCACACCATGGGAACCTGTGGTGTAATTGAGTTGATCTTGACTTTATATATGATGGAACAGGGATTTATTGCCCCCACCCTCAACCTCGACAATGTTGATGAGCGCTGCAGCATGCTGCGCCATACCTGTAAACTAACTGAAACCGACACCAGGATAGCAGCCATTCAAAATTTTGCTTTTGGCGGAGTAAATACCTGTCTGCTTATTAAAAATGGTAAAGAAGCAGACTCGTAACAGTTCCTTTGATCTACTGGCTGACCAAATTATTGACTGCAGTGTAACCATTACCTGCTGGATCTGGTTTATCTTTGGATTTCTACTCTTTTTCTCCTGGCCTTATCTTATATTTGCGCGGCTTTCGGAGAATCCGGAAATTCATTTCCAAAAATTGAACAGCCTTTTTTATCGGATTTTTTTCCGCATCCTCAGAGTGACTGCCCCGCGTCAAAGAATAGAAATAGATGAACAGATAGCAGCAATCAACTCTTCAGTAATTGTCTGTAACCACCTTTCCTACCTTGATCCATTATTGCTTATTTCTCTTTTACCGAGACATAAAACGATTGTTAAAACACAATTTTTTAAAGCCCCGATTTTTGGCTGGATTATTAAGAAATCAGGTTACCTCCCAGCCACCAGCAAAGGACCATTTTCCAAAATCATGATTGAGCAGATGGAAACAATGGGAACCTATCTGAAGGCAGGTGGCAATCTTTTTGTCTTCCCGGAAGGAACCAGAAGCCGAAATGGACAAATTGGTGAATTTCATATGGGAGCGTTGAAAATTGCCCGAATGTATAAGGCACCTGTCTATATTCTGCAGATTCGTAATAGTGACAAACTGTTTACTCCAGGAAAATTTTTATTCAATACCAGGATAAAAAATACAATCAGCCTGAAAATTATAGATCGTATCAAACCGGACTATCAGAAGAGCCCACCCTCAACGGCTCAACTGGCCCGGCGAGTACAACAGGCATATTACGAGGGGAAGGCATGAAAGTTATTTTGATATCTATGCCTGATGTGGTGCCGATCATCATCCACGAGGCAGCGTTCCATCTGTCAAATCACGGTATAGCCAGTGTGGGGGCTAACATCAATGAGGAGCATGATGTTTTCCTTATTGACCTGATTCGCAAGCGTCGTTCTATCAAAAAATATCTCACCAGAATATTAAGGAAAATTAAACCTGACCTTGTTGGCCTTTCAGCGATGACCTGGCAATATGATACCTGTATCAAGATTATACATCTCATCAGAGAACTCCTACCCGGGATCAAAATAGTTATCGGAGGGTATCACGCCACCCTGATGTTTGAGGAGATCGCCGAATCTGATGAGGCAAAATACATCGATTTCATAATCCGGGGAGAAGGGGAAGAATCATGTCGCCGCCTGGTTAATGGCCTTGCAGGCAAGGACAATATTGCGACTATCCCCTCGCTGTCGTACAAAACAGATGGTGCTTTTACTCACAATCCTCGAAGTGAAAATCTGGATCTCAGCAGATTAAAACTGCCAATACGGGATAAGCGAAGATTGACCTGGGGATACCATATGCTTCACTCCAAAATCGAATTGATAGAGACCTCGCGTGGCTGTACCCGCACATGCAATTTCTGTTCAATGAGACACATGTATGGTCGCACATTCAGGACCTTTCCTATAAGCCGGGTAGTGGAAGATATTGACGACATCTATTTCAACCGAAAGACACGGTACATTTTTATCGTCGACGATAATATGGTGCTTAACCCTGCCAGAGTCATAGATCTGTGTGATGCCATAATTGCCAAAAATTATAAAGGTCTTAATATCTTTGGACAGGCTGATTGCGTGTCTATGGCAAATAACGAGGGAATGGTTTCAAAAATGGCAGAAGCCGGTTTTCGTTCTGTTTTTCTCGGTATTGAAAACGGATCGATAAAAAACCTGAACACTGCCGGTAAAGGCGACATTACTGCTTCTTCAAGACAAGCTGTTGAAAATTGTCATAAGTACGGAATGATGGTTATTGGCGGCCTTATCTTCGGCTTTCCTGAGGATAACGAAGACTCAATCAGAGAAAATTATGAATTTTTCAAGTCTATTAAAGCCGACGCCGCTTACTGCCAGGTGCTGACCCCCTACCCAAAAACCGGAATACGCGAATATCTTCTGGAACAAAAATTAATAACAAACCAGAATAATTTAAAAAAATACAATGGTCTATGGGCCAATGTGCGAACAAATTACCTGGATTCAGAGCAGCTGCAATTCCAGTTCTGGTATCAGCGTCAAACTGCATTGGGCTGGTGGAATCCTCCCGCCGAGGTCAGAAGACAAGGTTGGGCATGGGTATCCATCTGGCGGTTCATGTTCAAACCTTTTTTGAAAATCTACTACAAAAGGATTATGAAAAAGTATGGTTGGGAAGGTCGCTACAGGAGAGAAGTACAACGGTGGGAGAACATGAATAAATTTCATGATCTTGAGGAATATTAACAGTAATGCAGATATATAATTTTGAATTTTCCGAACAGGAAATCCATGAAGCAGTCGCTACCGGCAGGCTGCTTTCCATGGAGATTGAGTTCAGCCGGGTTTGCAATTTCCGCTGCTCCTACTGCTACGTTGACGAAAAAATTGAATGCGGCAATGAGCTTTCCAGAGAAGAGATCAGGGATGTCATCCGGCAGGCGAAAGAGCTGGGTGCACGAAAAATTATCATTCTTGGTGGGGAACCATCCATTTATCCGCATCTTGTTGAGATGCTTCGCTTCCTTGGTAAAGAAGACCTTGAGATCGAAATGTTTACTAACGGTTCCGGCATTGACAAAGAGTTGGCTGACGTACTTGCCGAAGAAAAGGTCAGGATTGCCTTGAAGATGAATTCCCGGGATGAGAAAATCCAGGATCATCTGGCTGGGAAAAAAGGTGCATTTCGGATGATCAACAGGGCGCTGGCTGCATTAAAGGAGGCAGGATACCCATCTAAAGAGCTGTTTCTGGCAATCAGCACTGTTATCTGCCGACAAAACATCAGAGAATTACCATCAATGTGGCAATGGCTGCGGACTGAGAATATTGAACCCTATTTTGAAGTCATCACCCCCCAGGCAAATGGTCGTGAAAATAGTTGGCTTGGCGTCGACCCTGGAGAATTGAAGGAATTATTTACCGAACTCTCAGCCATTGACAAGGAAAAATTCGGTCGTAAATGGGAGCCACAGCCGCCACTGGCAGGTAACAAATGCATGCGTCACCAGGTCTCCTGTGTAGTGACAGCGACAGGTGATGTCATGCCCTGTGTCGGAGTTACCATTGCTCTGGATAATATTCGTAACAGCAGACTCGCCTCTATCCTGAAAAACAGTGAGGTAATCAACAATCTGAAGAATTACCGGCAGATGATAAAGGGAGAGTGCCGCAGTTGTGAAAAAGCAGCCGAGTGTTACGGCTGCCGGGGGGCAGCATACCAGCTCACCGGTGATTATCTTGCCTCAGATCCAACCTGCTGGCGTAATTCTGCATGAAAAAATCTATAAAGCTGCCCTGTTAACTTACTCCTCAACCGGAATTCCCCAGATCTCTTCGGAATATTGTTTTATGGTACGATCAGTGGAAAATTTGCCCATTCGTGCAACATTAAGTATTGCCATTCTTGTCCAGCTGTCCTGGTCGAGGAACATCTCACTCACCTGATTCTGGCACACAAGATACGATTCAAGATCAAGCATGAGCAGATAGGGATCATGTTTGTCCATTAAACTGTCCACAAGGGGTTGGAAAAGCGCCTTATCTCCATCACTGAAAGATCCATTGCTGAGTGCTTCAATTACATCTTTTATCCCCTCATTTTGTTGACATATCTGGACGGGTGTCCTGCTGACATTCTTCCTTTCAAATTCTGCTTCATCTGCTGTCATGCCGAAAATAAAGATATTTTCCTCCCCTACCTCCTCACGGATCTCTATATTGGCACCATCAAGAGTGCCGATGGTCAGTGCCCCGTTAAGTGAAAATTTCATGTTCCCGGTTCCAGAGGCTTCCGTACCGGCTGTGGATATCTGTTCCGACAGATCTGCTGCAGGCATAATAATCTCCGCCTGGGAGACATTATAATTAGGTAGAAAAACCACCTTCAGTTTCTCTTTCACCCTGGGATCATTATTGACAACCTCAGAAATTGAGGTGATAAGCTTGATTATCAATTTTGCCCGCCAGTAGGACGGAGCCGCCTTACCTGCAAATACTGCAACCCTTGGAGATGCATTTTCCGCCTCACCCCGTATTATCCGGTGGTAGAAATGAATAAGATGGAGTGCATTGAGCAGTTGGCGTTTATATTCGTGTATCCGCTTAACCTGAACATCGAACATCGACCCAGGTTTAACTGTCACCCCGGTTGTCTTTTGAATGTAATCAGCCAGTGCAACCTTATTATCAAATTTTATCTTACGCCATTTCTTACAAAATTTGGGGTCATCCACTAAGGGTTCAAGACCACGCAATTGATCAAGATCAGTAATCCAGCCAAATCCGAGATGGTTGCTGATCAGGTCAGCCAATTCAGGATTCACATCGAGCAGCCAGCGCCTGGGGGTAATACCATTTGTTTTTGAATTAAATCTCCCCGGGAAAAAATTATGGAAATCAGGGAAAATTCTCTCTTTGAGGAGCTGCGAGTGCAGTTCCGCCACACCATTGACAGAGTGACTGCCGATAATCGCCAGATGAGCCATCCTCACCATCTTGACCGGCCCCTCTTCAATAATGGAAAGATCCCGTATTTTTCTTTCATTGCCGGGATATTTCTCAGTAAGTTCCACGAGAAAGCGGCGATTGATCTCATAGATAATCTGCAAATGACGGGGCAGCACCTTTCCCATCATATCCACTCGCCACCGTTCCAGAGCCTCGGGCATGAGGGTATGATTGGTATAGCCAAAAGTATTCACACATATATTCCACGACTCCTCCCAGCCAAGCCCTTCAATGTCAAGGAGGAGTCGCATGAGTTCCGGGATGGCAATGGCAGGATGGGTGTCATTGAGCTGCACGGCCACCATGTCAGTAAATTTATCGAAAGTGTCATGCTTCTTTTTGTACCGCCTCATAATATCCTGGAAGGTTGCGGCAACAAAAAAATACTGCTGCTTCAGTCGCAATTCCTGCCCGGCATAGTTATGATCAGGAGGATAAAGCACCTTGGAAATTGTCTCCGAACTCACTTTGGATTGAACAGCACCTATATAATCCCCCCTGCTGAAATCCTTTAAATCAAGTTCCCTTGAGGATTGAGCTGACCAGAGGCGCATATTTATCACATGATCATTTCTGTATCCCGGCACCAGGATGTCAGAGGCCCGCGCTTTAACATCTCTGGTGTTCACCCATTTGGCTCTGTAATTTCCATCACCATTCTGATAACTTGTCACGTCACCAAAGAATTGTACATTGAAAATCGGCAGAGAACGATCAAATTCCCATGGAGTACCATCAACCAGCCAGTTATCAGGCCCTTCTACCTGGTACCCGTCAATCAGCTGCTGAAAAAAGAGACCATATTCATAACGTATACCATACCCGTAGGCAGGGATCTTGAGAGTGGCAATAGAATCCATAAAGCAGGCAGCCAGACGTCCAAGACCACCATTGCCAAGAGCTGCATCCTCCTCCTGATCCCGTATCTCCGCCATATCAAAGCCAAGGTCTTCAACAGCTTGTTTGGCGGCTCTCAGAATACCGAGGTTGGTCATACTGTTGCCAAGAGACCGGCCAATTAAAAATTCAAGAGAAAGATAGTAGACTCTCTTTTTTTCCTTTGAATAAAACGTTTTCTGGGTCGAGATCCATTTTTCCACCATAATATCCCGCATGGTATAGGCAAGTGCCTTATACACATCTCTTGCGCCGGATCGCTCAGGATCGCGGCCCTGGAAGCTCATCAGATGATGAATAATATTTTCCCTTAATGCCTTTACGGTTGTGGGAAAATGGATTTCGGAGGAGAATTTCTTCTTCTGTCCGGTTTGCGACTTAACTGTTTCTATGACCTTCATATACTAGACCCCTCCTGGGGAACAAATTTTATTGCTGCTTATTTTTGAATAAGAACTGCATGCCATCTCTGGACAAATAGTACAGGCAGATATATCTATTTTAGAACCGGCTGTTGAAGGCAGCGTAAAAACTCTTCATCCGGAGTCTCGCAAGCTCGCTTACCTGCTTCATTGCTGCAATATAACAACGAAGCAGATATTGGCTACTGTCTCTTTCAGTAATTTACATAATGGCTTACCCGACAAGTCGGAAACTTTTTAGTTACGCTGGATAAGTGCCTTGGTGCATGTATTAACCACTTGAGTTAAATAGGGCTTCAGATTTTCTTGTTTTTTATTACAGCTTTTATGGAGTAAGGCACTAAACAGGTATCCGGTTTTTGGGTAAATTTGTGTTTTTCATTGAAGCTGGCACCACATTGTAGTATATCGACTTCAGGTTAGCTTTCGAAGAAATATTTACTCTCTCCCCCAGCATTATAATCAGAGGAGCTCCATGGCGGCAGATAAATCAAAACAGAAGAACCGGAACCCTTTAGTAACCTATTTCATAATTTTCATCCTTGGCTTTTTAACAGGTGTTGGATTTACGGTATTTAAAACAAGTGGGACCAGTTCGGAAACAGCTGGAGTCAGCAGTCAACAAACCGATAATCAAGATGAAGAAACCCATCAAGCCATCCTCAGTCTCGAAGCTGAGGTTACCGCCAACCCTGATAATATTCAGGCATGGAGGCAGCTGGGAAACCTCTACTATGATCATAATGACCCGGAAAAAGCGATCGGTGCCTATACTAAATCACTGGAACTGCATTCGGGTGATGCCAATCTACTTACCGACCTGGGAGTAATGTACCGCCGAACAAAACAGTCTGAAAAGGCTATAGAATTTTTTGACAAGGCAATACAAATGTCTCCGGACCATGAACCGGCCAGATTTAATAAAGCCATTGTGTTTATGTATGATCTTGACAACCCCGGCGAGGCAATTGCCAGCCTTGAGGAACTTCTCCGAATCAACCCACAGGCCCGGGCGGCCAATGGCGAGCTCATTAGTGATTTCGTTAAAAGTATTAAGTCGGAGTCTACAGAAAAATAATTAACCCCGATAAACGGAATAAATACCTTGGAAATATATGTGACTACATAATTCCAAAATACACTCCTCAGTTTCTTGTTTTTTATGACAGGGTTTAAGGAGTAAGGTACTAAAAGTATAATTGAAGTTACCGAGAGGAATTAAGTTATGAAATTTGATACAAAAGCACTGCACGCAGGCCAGTCCATCGATCAGGACACTCTCTCAAGAGCAGTTCCAATATACCGGACAAGTGGCTACATGTTTAAAAACACAGAACATGCGGCGAATCTTTTTGCCTTAAAAGAACTCGGTAACATCTACACCAGAATCGGCAATCCAACCCAGGATATCCTGGAGCAGAGGATGGCACAACTTGAAGGCGGCGCAGCAGCCCTTGCCCTCTCATCCGGAACTTCAGCAATCTTTTACTCCATCATAAATATCTGCAGACAGGGTGATGAAGTTGTATCGGCAAACAACCTCTATGGCGGCACATTTTCCCAATTCGACACAATTTTACCCCAGTTTGGTATAAAGGTACGCATGGTTGATCCATCGGATCTCGGAAATTTTGAGGCAGCAATTAATGAAAAAACCAGGGCTCTTTACTGTGAGACCCTCGGTAATCCTGCCCTCAATATGACCGATCTGGAAGGATTGGCAAAGATAGCCCAGACCCATAACCTTCCCCTTATCGTCGATTCCACCTTTACTCCACCCTGTATACTACGCCCAATTGAATATGGAGCTGACATTGTCATCCATTCCTTGACCAAGTGGATTGGTGGACACGGCACCTCCATCGGTGGAATAGTGATTGATAGTGGTAAATTTGACTGGACCGACACTAAATTTACCCTCTACAATGAACCTGATGAATCATATCACGGCCTTCGCTATGCCCATGATCTTGGTGACCTGAACCCTGTTGCCTTTGCTCTTCGCATGCGGCTTGTACCCCTCAGAAATCTCGGTGCCTGCATCTCTCCGGACAACTGCTGGGCAATCCTGCAGGGCATCGAGACATTGAGTCTGAGAATGGCGCGGCACTGTGAAAATGGTGCTGCAGTCGCCAGTTTTCTCGACAAACACCCCAGAGTAGACTGGGTACACTATCCAGGTCTCCCCGGATCTCCCGGTCATGAAAACGCAACTAAATATCTGGGAAACTGTTTTGGCGGAATGATTGCTTTCGCCATAAAAGGAGGCCTTGAAGCTGGAAGAAAATTTATCGACTCTCTGGATCTCGTATCTCACCTTGCAAATGTGGGTGACGCTAAATCTCTTGCCATCCACCCTGCCTCCACCACCCACTCGCAGTTATCTGCCGAACAGCTACAGGAGGGTGGAATTGATGAGGGCATGGTCAGACTTTCTATTGGAATTGAACATATTGACGACATAACCGCAGATATCGACCAGGCAATAAAAAATTCACAGTAGTACACCAAGGCTAATGAACCGGGAAACAAGCCACAGTCATTCTTCAGTTGGTATAGTCGAAAAGCAATACTATACTTTTGCCCACCATCCAGAGACGCTTCGACTTGAGTGTGGAGCCGAATTCGGGCCGGTTACCATTGCCTATGAAACCTGCGGAACTCTTGCCGAAGATAAAGGCAATGCCATACTCGTAGCCCATGCATTTTCAGGCGATTCCCATGTCGCCGGCTACTACCGGGACGATATCGAAGACGAAAAGCCCGGGTGGTGGGATTCTATGGTCGGCCCCGGGAAAGGTATCGATACAGATAAATACTTTGTCATCTGTGCCAATATTATTGGCAGTTGTATGGGCTCAACAGGGCCAGGTTCACCTAACCCGGAAACCGACAACCCGTATGGACTCGATTTTCCCATGGTGACCATCGGTGATATGGTGAACGCCCAAAAAGCACTTCTCGATTCTCTTGGTATCGAGAGACTCCATGCTGTGGTGGGCGGCTCCATAGGCGGTATGCAGGTTCTCCAGTGGTGTGTTCGGTTCCCGGAAATGGTTCGGTGTGCAATCCCTATAGCGACCACAATGCGCCATTCGGCCCTGGCGATAGCCTTTAATGAGATTGCCAGGCAGTCCATCATGGCTGATCCAAACTGGAACAACGGCAACTACTATGGAGGATCCCGGCCGGATATGGGCCTTGCCGTTGCCCGAATGGTCGGTCATGTTACATACCTCTCCGATGAGGCGATGCGGCGAAAATTTGGCAGACGGCTGCAGGACAAGGAGACCTTCTCTTTCGGTTTTGACGCCGATTTCCAGGTTGAAAGCTACCTCCGTCACCAGGGAATTAAATTTGTAAACCGCTTTGATGCCAATTCCCTGCTCTATATTACCAAGGCTGCAGACTACTTTGATGTTGTAGAGAGTATGAATAAATCAGGCCCGGCAAACAACACCCGGCAGGATAAAATAAAATATCTTATCGTTTCCTATACTTCCGACTGGCTTTACCCGACATATCAGGCAAAAGAGCTGGTAAGAACCTTAAAACGTACCGGCCAGGATGTAAGTTTCTGCGAAATTGAAGCTGACTGCGGACATGACGCCTTTCTCATTCCCGATGACCGGCTCAGCAAGCTTATTGGGGGGTTCCTCAATGGTACTGTCTGATTCAGAGAAAATTCGCTTTGACCTGCAGATTATCGGTTCCACAATCGAACCGGAGAGCAGGGTACTTGATCTTGGATGCGGCAATGGTGACCTGCTCGCCTGGCTTGAGACACATAAAGGTGTACAGTGTACCGGAATTGAGCAGGACAAGGAAAAAGCTGCTCACTGTATCGCCAGAGGACTAAGCGTGCTGCAGGGAGACTTAAGTGAAGAAGTGGAGGACTATCCGACCTGCAGCTTCGACTATGTAATCCTCAGCCAGACTCTGCAGCAGGTATATGAACCAGCACAGTTACTGAAATCTCTCTCCAGAATCGGCAGAAAAGTTATTGTCAGTTTTCCAAACTTCAGTCATTACACTATCAGGCTGCAACTCCTGTTAGCGGGGGGTGCCCCAAAAAACGATCAGCTCCCCTATTCCTGGTACGATTCCCCTAACATCCGTGTTATCACTCTAAAAGATTTCAGAAAATTCTCCCGTGATGTGGGATATACCATTGTAAAAGAGATAGCCATCAACACCAACCCTGCAAGCAATGAAGGGCATGTTGTCCATTTTTTGGCAAACCTCAGGGCAACATACGGCATTTATATCATAGAAAAATATATATAAACAAAACCTTCTCAGCATAAATACAAAACCATGTCTCAAAAAATAAAACCCATTTCAGACACAATCTTTTCTCCTCCCCTCTGTGATCACGTTCTTACCTCCAATGCCAGTCGACACGATAAAGTCCCTGAAGTGGTAAAAGAACTGCTGACCTCATGGAGCACCAAAGAATGCTTTAATCATATAAGCCCTGTATCAATTCCTTCCCAGGAAAAAATTGTGGCAATTGTACTCCAGGCACGACGCATTCTTTTTCCCGGGTATTTCACCAGGACAAAACTCCACGCTGCCAATCTCGAATATTATATCGGCAAACAGACTACTGATCTATATGACAAAGCTGCCGAACAGATTACCATGGCCATCCGCCATGACTGTAGGAGGAACGAACTGGTCTGTACCAATTGTGATGAACAGAGCCATCGTAAAGCCCTGGCGTTTATTGAATCTCTGCCGCAAATTGCGGCAACCATGGCAACAGACATTCGAGCCACTCTGGATGGCGACCCGGCTACCTCAAGTCCTGATGAGGTGATTTTCTGCTACCCCGGTCTTCTGGCAACCTTTACCTTCCGGCTGGCCCATGAACTGTATTTGCTCAACATTCCGGTCATTCCCCGGATCATGACGGAATATGCCCACAGTTTGACAGGTATTGACATCCACCCCGGTGCAACTATCGGGCCCGGTTTTTTCATCGATCATGGTACAGGGGTTGTCATTGGCGAAACCACGGTCATCGGCAAAAATGTTCGCATCTATCAGGGAGTCACCCTGGGCGCACTGTCTCTACCCCGGGATGCGGGCGAGAAAATGCAGAACAAGAAGCGTCACCCCACCATTGAAGATAACGTTATTGTCTATTCCAATACCACGATTCTTGGTGGAAAAACGATCATTGGTGAAGGATCGATTATTGGTGGTAATATATGGATCACAGAGAGTGTGGCCACCGGCACAAAAGTACTGCTGAAACGTCCTGAACTGATCTATTCCAATTCTCAATGACATCAAACATGCAAACTTAAAAAAATAGAGGTTACTCCTATGGCAACAAGTCTAATAGCAAGCTTTGGCAACACCCCTCTTCTATCTCTTGACAATTTTTCAGACGGAACCGGCGCTCTCATTCTGGGAAAGCAGGAATCGAGAAACCCGATGGGCAGCGTCAAATGCCGTATCGCAGTTTCCATGATTGAAACTGCAGAAAACGAAGGTCTTATTAATGAGAACACCACTATTATTGAACCGACCAGTGGAAATACAGGTCTTGGACTGGCATTTGTCTGTGCTGCCAGAAACCTCAAATTAATTCTCACCATGCCGGAGAGCATGAGTGTAGAGCGCAGGCAACTGCTCAAACATCTCGGAGCAGAACTTGTGCTTACTCCAGCCGCTGACGGGATTAAAGGTACGATCGCTGCAGCCGAGAAACTCCTGGCAGAAACTCCCAACAGTTTTATGCCGAATCAATTTCAAAACCCGGCAAACCCTGAAGTTCACAGGAAAACTACAGCAGAGGAAATCTGGAGAGACACTGACGGTAAGATCGATTTCTTTGTTGCCGGCGTCGGCACCGGCGGTACCATAACAGGCGTATCGGAAGTGCTGAAAGCCAGAAACCCAGGTATGAAAATCATTGCTGTGGAGCCGGAAGATTCTCCGATCCTGTCAGGAGGGAAACCGGGACCGCACAAGATTCAGGGTATCGGTGCCGGTTTTATACCAGCTATTCTCAACACAGACATCATTGATGAAGTGATTACTGTAAGCAACGATGATGCCTTTGCCACTGCAAGGGAACTTGCAACCAGTGAAGGGGTGCTCTGCGGGATTTCAAGCGGTGCCGCAGCCTGGGCTGCCAGGCAGGTGGCAAAGAGACCTGAGAATGCGGCTAAAACCATCGTGGTTATTTTACCTGATACTGGAGAAAGGTACTTAAGTACGCCACTTGTGGATGAATAGCAGACAGATTTTATGACACACTAATTAGTTGTCCCTGCCCCGCGAGTATGTGCTCTGAAGCTATTCCTGGGAAACCCGAACCACCTCTTCGATGGTGGTTATACCCTGAAGAACCTTCATCGCACCATCCCGGCGCAGGGTAATCATACCATTCTCTACGGCATGTTTTTTTATCTGATTAGCATCAGAGGTATGCAGAACAAGGGACTTCATCTCCTGACTCATCAGAAGCAGCTCAAATATTCCGCACCTCCCCTTATATCCTGTCTGATGACAGCTGACACACCCCTTGCCACGATGTACTTTCTGACCGCGGCTCTCCTCTTCTGTCAGGCCAATACGTTTGAGTTCCTCTACATCAGCTGTATACTCTTCACTGCAGTCGGAACAGATCATTCGTACCAGCCTTTGTGCCAAAATCGCATTAATCGACGAGGCTATCAGAAAAGGCTCGATCCCCATATCCCGCAGACGGGTTACAGCACTTGCGGAATCATTGGTGTGCAAAGTTGAAAACACAAGGTGACCTGTCAGGGCTGATTGTATGGCAATCTCCGCAGTTTCGGTATCCCGAATTTCACCCACCAGAATAACATCGGGATCCTGTCGTACAATTGACCTGAGCCCGGAGGCAAAGGTGAGATCAATCCTGGGATTGATCTGTACCTGACCTATACCGCTTATCCGGTATTCAATGGGATCTTCAATCGTGATTATATTAATATCGGTATTGTTAATTGAGGAAAGAGCAGCGTAGAGGGTTGTCGTCTTTCCCGAACCTGTCGGCCCTGTAACCAGAACAATGCCGTTGGCTGCCTTAATCTCCTTCTCAAACGGCACAAAACGGTCAGCCGGCATCCCTAGATCAGTCAAAGGGATAAGCACTGATGATTTTTTCAGCAGCCGGAGAACCACCCGCTCGCCAAATGCCGTGGGAAGAGTTGAAACCCGAACGTCAATCTCCTTATCTGCAACTTTTAACTCAATTCGACCATCCTGAGGCAGTCTCTTCTGATCGATATTAAGTTTGGCCATGATCTTTACCCTGGAGATAAGAGCTGCCTGCACATGTTTTGGAGGGCTGATCATATCGTAAAGAATGCCATCCAGTCTCTGTCTTATCTTCAGGCTGTTCTGGTACGGTTCAATATGTATATCCGACGCATCATCCCTGACAGCTTGAGAGAACATCAGGTTTACCAGGCGAATAACAGGAGAATCACTGGTATCATCCAGAAGATCATCAATCTCTTCCATCTCGGAATACAATCTCTCCGGATCTTCATCATCTATATCCTGCATAACCACGTCCGCCGAGGACTGGGTCATATCATAACTATAGTTGATGGCGTTGAGAATTGGCTGGGCCGGCACTAGAACAGATCTACGTTCCCGACCCTGCCTCTCCAGGAGTCTGTGCAAATCGTCAAGGGGTTGAAAAAGGAAAGGGTCATTCATTGCAACATAGTGCTCTTCCCCTGCATCTATAGGCACCATCTTATTGTTTTTGAGAAAACTGATAGGTACTTTTTCGGCAAAATCGGTCTGGATATCAGCTGGTAAGCTCTTAAAAACCTCCATATCAAAATGCTTACCAAGGGCACGCAGAAGATCAATCTCATCCACATCACCATTTTTGATGAGGATTTCTCCCAAACGACCACCGCTCTCTGCCTGCTTCTCAAGCGCCTTCTCAAGAGCATCGACAGAAAGACCACAGTCATTAATCAATATTTCGCCAATTTTTTCCATATTAATCAGCGGCACATCGCTGAATACCTGCAGTTATCTTCACAATATCAGAGAGTTAGTATTTATCCAGTGTGGGCCACTACTTATTCCCCTTTATTCTATCGATATTATCCTTAGCAATCTCTACTAGAAGAGCTCCGTTTCTCTCCGTATTATTTGATTCAGCCGCAACTTCAGTTGTGCCGACATTAATCACCGCTTGATACATCTCCAGAGCTTTTTCCACATCGCCTTCCTTCTCAGAGACAACACCCATATTCATCAAGGCAAAGGGGTTCTCAGGATTAATATCCAGGGCTTCAAGGAAATAGTTTTTTGCCTCCTGGGTATATCCCGCCGTCAATTTCTCATACCCGATGATTGTCAGCTTCGTTGAGTGCTCCGGATTAACTTCTTTATGAAGCTCTCTTTGTACAGCCGGCAGTACCTTGCCCATATTGTCTTCTTTCTCCAGAGTCACAACAGCAAGATCAGCCGGATTTTTGATGATATGGGCAGTAACAAAGATAAACATATTGGTCTTGGTGCTTGCGTTGGTATGGGTTTTAAATAACCAGCCGAGCAGTGGAATATCCCCAAGGAAAGGGATTTTTCCTTCTCCCTCCGTAGCATCCTGACCAATAATGCCACCTATAACAACCGTATCACCGTCACTTACAATAACGGTTGTATCCGCAGTTCTCTTAAAAGTTGTCGGGCGGAACTGATCATCCGGAGTGCCGGACTTCAGCTTCACTACCTCAGTTGCAATTTCCAGACGCAGGGTATTTGCCTGATTAATATGGGGCGTTATCGCAAGTTTAGTCGAAACATCCTTGTATTCATATGTAGTATAATCCTGGTCACTTGCATTTGTATTTTGACTGGTAATATAGGGTACATTTTCACCAACACTAATCTCAGCTTTTTTATTATCCGTAGTCAAAATCTGAGGTGTTGAGATGATATTAATAGCTGAGTCAGTTTCATATGCATTGAGTACCGCGGCAATATTGGGAAATACAACCCCCCCTATATTTATCCCTTGTTTCAGAACTCCCAGGGAGAATCCATCCGATAGCCCGCCCAACAGACCTGTAAGGCCATCGCCGAGATCCCCGCCGATAACATCCCCAATTGAATTAGTTCCAAATCTTGAAGCCACCGCTCCTGTTCCATCAGCAAAAGTGCCGCCGCCGGCCCACTGTACACCAACCTCAAAAGTCTCATCCGTATCCACTTCCATGATGAGCGCTTCCAGGTACACCATCCTCCGTGGAATATCGAGTTTCCTGATTACATTTTCCAGAACAGCATACTCATCCCGGGTTGCGGTAATAATCAGAGCATTTGTCTCCTCATCCGCCATAATCTTAACATCTTTTGAGATAGCGGGAGCCTTTCCCTTATTTTTATCATCCTTCTGTTTGACGGGCAGGGCGTTCAGTACTTTAGCAAGTTCTGCTGCTGTTGCATTCTGCAGGTAGAAAACATGAATATTCCCCTCTCCCCGTTCAACTTCCGTATCGAGCAGGGAAATCAGACTTTTCACCCGGGCAATTTCACCTGAACCGGCCAGCACTACCAGGGCATTAACTCTCTCATACGGAACGACTTTAACACGACTTTTCGCTCCTGCCTTTACACCTTTCTGCGGAATAAAACTTTTTTGGAAAATTGTACTTAAAATTTTTGCCAGGGAGGATGCCGAAGCATTTTTCAACGGCACAACAGCAACCTCATCCACTCTTGACTCAACATCAAGAACCTCAATTATTCCCAGTAGTTTCTGGATGTTGGAAAGTGTCTCAGTTATAATCAGCATCCCCGAAGGTGTATGCGCTATAACCACAGAACTTTTCGAGACAAGAGGTGTAAGAACCTTTTTCAGATCATCAGGTGAGCTGTATTGAAGAGGTACAAGTTGAGTTACAACCCTGTCCTCCGGATCATCCGACTCCCCAATCTGCAGCATCTGAACATTTTGAGACCGCGCCCGGGCAGCGGGAAGAATTTTTATTACCGACCCCGATCTTACAGTTGTAAAGCCATGGACCTCAAGGACCGATTCAAAAACTTTATATGCTTCCTCTTCAGATATTTTTGTTGGTGAAACAATGGTCACATTGCCCTGAACAGTCTTGTCAACGACAAAATTTTTACCTGTGAGCTCACTGATATATTTTATAAATAGACGGATATCTACATTATCAAAATCTATTGTGATAAACCGTTTCCCATTACCCTTCGCTTCCGTCATTGTTCCAGGAAGAGGACGAGGCAGCTTCTTCTCCGCCGCCAGGGAACCTGTAACAAGGATAAAGGCACATAGCGTTGCCACAATACTTATATATAGACGTAACCTGGTCATTTACCGTTACCTATACTCAATCGATTATTTATCATTTCAAGTTTCTTCTGCCTGTTTTGGAGGTCTTATTACCCGTGGTTTCACAACTCTTCTAGCCGGCCTTTTCTGTACTGCCGGACGGTTCCCGGGGATTACATTTTTCCTCACTGCTCCGGGAGCCACAGCAACAGGCCCGGGAGGCTCGGCTGTACCTGCCGTCTCACTCATTTCAACGACCTCATCCTGGCCATTGTACGTAAGGATAACCTTACCACGCAGTATTTCTTTGACAAAAGCACCCTGGATACTATCGCCTTTCTGGTACAAATCCTGTGTTTTTTTATTTTTATCCAATATAATCGCTCTTTTATTCCCTTTTTCACCATCGATAGTCCCTTTAAGAACTATCTCCAGGCTGGTGATTTGCAAATCCGCTGATATTTCATTCGCCACCACCTCAACCTCATCAGCGGTTGGTGCAGAGCCAAAAAGATTTCTTTTAAAAATCACCCTGAAATCGTGCTGTTGTTCAATTACCTCCGGTTTCCTAACTGTTTTGACGGCGGATTGCTGCAAAACACTCTCCCGGCCGGGCGGTTTTTTCGTTAAAAAATACTCTAAAGCCTGATATCCGCCCTCAACGAGACCCACACAAAGCAACGTAATAAAGAGCAGTGGCACAATGCCGGAAATACGATGAGCCATAATTGCTTTACACCTTAGAAATTATTTTCTGTCCTTTTACACCCGATAAACGGGTATTTAAAAAACAGCAGAAAAGCATTTCGTCAAGGCATTTATCCAAAAATTCAAAAAATTCATATCTGTTCGGGTTAGGAGCTTAATCTGAATGTTGGTTTACTCAATGTTCCACCCATTCTGAAAGGTACAGCCGATTTTTTATACTGCTTCATCAAGCGCTGCATAAGCCTCTCAATCTGTGGTTTATCCTTCAAAAATTGTTTCTTTGCAACAAGAAAGCCACTGACATTCAGGCCACCCTCAGGTGGCAAAAAAGGAGCTTGCAATGTTCCCGTAAAATCCGCATTCAGTTGCTGCCCGGCCATTTTCCCTTCTGTAATAGTGAAAATGCTGTCCCCATATTTCCAGGCGATATTTAATTCCTCAAAATCCATCGCGTCAAGTGTGAGAACCTGTCGGGCAAGTTGAACATTCCCCCCGTTAAGATGCAGATTACCATCACCAAACCCACTCATCGGCTGACCAAATTTTGCTTTATAGTCACCTGACACTGTCAATTCACCAACAATTTCTCTTTGAAAAGAAGGCATATGTGCCGCTATTGCAGCAATATCAACATTTTCGATCTTGATAGATTTAAGGTGAAAGGCTTTTTCCTTCACCTGCACCTCAAGCAGTGCCTCGAGCGACCCTCCATACAGTTCTCCGCTCACCGTCCAGGAGGTTAGGAAACCCTTTGATCCAGGGGACAGCCTCAACCAATCGAAAACAATTTTGTTACTTTTAGCATCTGCAGCCTGACCTATCTCCACCTTTCTCAATTCAACTGATGCAGGAAAATGATATCTGATTTTTGCAATAGTGCATTTTCCCTTTCCCAGTACCTGCTCAAGACGCTGCTCACAGTATATTCTAAATTTTTCTGTGGGGAAACGCACGTAGAGAAGTATAGCTGTCAGAATTACAGCATAGACCAGATACGAGAAAAAACGAAATGAAAATATTGAGCCTGCCATCCTTACACCTTCAGCTCAAAAGTTATAATTTGTAAAATCACATCAAGATAACCCTGTTCATTTCCGCTCTCCTGTACTGAAATTCTCCTGATCGACACAACTTTCTCTTCTGATTCTACAAGCATTATAAATGAAATAAGAGCTTTAAGGGTGATACGCTGCAACTTCATTTCTACCATTGATTCGTTAAGATTATCGTCGCCTTCCTCGGTGGACGGTTTCATATATTTAATCTGTTTCTTCACCTGGGCCTCTGTTACCTGTTTATCAAGAAAGGTAAAGAGAGTAAATCCGGGAGAACGGTCTGCTATCATTGCCTGGATCCCGCCTTCCTGTACCTTAAGCCGCTGATACTCTCCCTTAAGCTGCTTTATTTTCTCCAGTTCTCTACTTTTTTTCTCAATGGAAGCTTCAAGATTTGTTCGAACATCCAAAAGAGGTGAAATTACGAGTTGGAAAACAAAAAAACAGAGTACGAAGATAATTCCCCCAAGCAACACCCTCTTCTCACGGCCATCCAAACTATCAATCCCCGATTTCTGTTGGATTTTATTTATCAGGCCCTGTTTTTCAAACTCACCCATACTAACCCCTATTTCAGCTCCAGCTTCAGTTCAAAACGCACTTCATCCCCCTCAGGAGACTGATTGGCAGAGCTGATTGTCACCGTTTTAAAATAAGGTGACTTCTCAAGTTCTTTTTGCACATTGTCCACAGTATTAAAATCCCGGGTAATCGCTTTGAGCCGAACAGTATCGGAATCGGCGACCAGTCGTTTGGCGACTACAGGATATGACATGGGGATCCGGGCTGATATTTCCGTCAATAGAGAAAGGACACTATATCCTGTTCCTCCTTCTCCTCCGCTATACGTTTTTCTAATTTCATTGATTCGCACCTGCAGCTGCTGCTCAGGATTGACTATCCGCTTCACTTCCGGCAAAGTCTCACTGAAGACCTGAACAACCTGCTGTTGCAATGATTGCTGTTTATCCCGCAGCATTTTGTAATCATAACCAATATACGTTATCAAAGCGACTAAAGACAGAGCAACTGGAACACCGACTTTTAGCAAAATTGCGCGAAGTTCAGGCATTGATTTCTTCTTTTTAAACTCATCCTTGCGAAAATTAAATATACTGCTTTTCGCTTTGGATTTTAGCGCCAGTGCAAAAACAGAATCCATTTGCAGAGGCCGGTACACTTGATTTACACCCGAATCAATTTTTATAAGCGGCTGCTCATCTAACCGGTAACTTTTTACCTTTACTCCCAACTGCGAAGCCAGTTGGGTGGCAACTTCCTGCGACCCGGATTCATCCCCAATGAGACAGAGTGTGAAATTCTTCCTGACCAGATCGATAATCTGAGAGGCAAACAGTGTCCGTCTGACAAGAACTCCCAGTTCCCAGAACTGCCTCCTGCCACCCCCGGTTGTTGGATCAAACGGAAGCGAACGAATAAGTGCAACCCGCCCATTCGATACTACTATAAGCCCGGTACGAGCGGCGCAGATATCCAGAAACACACAATCTTCTGCCAGGGCATCTGCAATGCGAACCGCAATCCTGACACCTCTTATCTCAACAGTATCGGGGTCAATACCCATATTTTCAAGAGTTGAAAGGAGGGTAATCAAAGACTCTTTGTCTATCGATGCTGAAACGATCCGGGTTCCCTCCGGGTCTGTTCCGGAGATGAGAAAGTCGACAAAAGATGTACCAATTTCTGTAGCCGAGATATTCTCAAGTTCAAAGGGGAGGATCTGAGAGATTTTTTTCTGATCGGAAAATGGCAGAGACAGGTTCCTGATGGAAAAAACCTCAATCCCTAAAGAGAGTCGACATGCCCCCCCGGTAAATCCCGCCTGTTGACAAACCTGAACGACACCATCATCCAGGGGCATCCCCCTCAGTTCAGCGTAACCACACCCTTTGACAACAGCAGCCTTTGAACTCCTGTCCACCAGGACACCGGTTACAGCATCATCTGCAATATCAAGACAAAAAATGGTATCAGCCATCCTCTACTTCACCTTTTTGCTGAGCACCTTTACTGTTTTCTTATCGACACGATTGACAACGGCTGTCACTCGGCGGAAGTGCAAATCAGATACTGCTGTTGATTGAATGAGAAAATATCTGCTTTGGGTAGTGAGCAGATTTTCATTCAAAACAATATCTCCTGGCCAGGAACCGATACTGGAGTACCATACAGGGCTTTCCAGTTGTTCTCTGTTTTCTTCATCTTTTCTGAAAGAGATCAGTCTTTCAACAAGTTCATCACCTATCAATGGATCCAGGCTCTTTATCAGCAGACTATCCGCCGTATTAATGTTTATTTTCCCATCATCACCATGGACGGTAATATAATCCACGAGCCCTTTTTTTTCTCCTTCTCCAAAAAGCAGCAACGGGGTAATTCCTCTTACAAGCAATAATTCTTCAATGTATAACACCGGACCATTTCTGCACCCATAAGGGTTTTCCAGTGCCTGGTAATAACTCGATTCAGCACCATCATCAGATTCTCGCTCATCTTCATCTATCCAGTCTACCAAAGCATCTACAATCTGGAAAGCTTCAGATTCTTCTTCAGTGACAAACATGGGGGAGAGCAGTAATCGAACCAGTATATCCCGGATCTCGTTTTCGGTATTATTATCTCCCTGATTCCCTTCATTCCCTTCATTCCCCTGTCCTTGAGATGTTGTCTGCACCAGACTGTTAATCTGCAATCTGCCCGACAGATCAACTATCTCCAACTCCAGATGCCCGGTACCGAAAAAAGCTCCAAGATCTTCTTTCCTAAGAGCAGCCCAATCGTCAAAGAGTGAATCATGGCTGTTCTTGTTTAAATCCTGCTGAAGAAAAGCAAGGCCAATATTAATTCCTGACTCCCCCATGGCCTTCAGCCGGGTATCAATCTTATAATTATTCGCGACAAGGTAGCTGTGCCAACTCTTCCTGTGAAACATTACTGTTACAGCTATAAGTAGACTTACAGTCATAACCGTAATAAGCAGCGCCATTCCCTGTTGATCCGACAGAATAGTTTTTACTTCACCAGACAACTTATCCACACTATCCTACCCATTTATTCGTGGCAAAGCCACAGATGTCATAAAAGTTGAGACCTGTTCACTCTCAGATGAGTCGGCAAACTGCAAAACCACCGTTACCATCACAGGAAAATTGTGGCTTCTATCCTCCGAGTCCCTTTCTTCACTCTGCCACTCCTCACTCTCAGCTGCTCCATCACCGATATAAGAAAATCGAACCTCTTTCAACCCATCGCAGAGCAGGTATTTTCCGGTTTCAGCGTCACTCTCCTGTATCCCCGGAAAAAGAGAGCTACCCGAGCGATACAAGTTCAAAAGCCCAGAATTCTCATCTGTCTCAGCAGAATATTGAATTGTCGAATATCCAGCAAGATCATCTCCTTTTGTGAACCCGATATGTACCGCAGAGACAAAGGTGAGGTTGTCTCCCCGCATATTTGAATTCTCCTGCTGTTTGCCGATCAGAAATCCTTCCTTTCCCTGAACCAGTGAGGAGAGGTCGTCTACAATCCGCTCAAGTACAACATGTGCTTTTCCAGCAATTGCCATCTTTTTTTCGGTACTGTTGACCACGTGAAAAGTGGCGCGATATGATCCATATACAGTAGAAATAACAACACTGAAGATAAAAATTGCCAGCAACAGTTCTACAAGGGTAAACCCCTTTCCATCATTCAATATGGTATTCATAATATCTTAAGGAGTAGCTATACGGTGATTCACTCCATTCTACCTTGAGATCAACTTGCTGTATTCCCCCTTCAAGTTCCGCAAGAGCTTCAATCTCCTCGAGACCGGCATCTTCAACCTCCAACTGCCAGACATAACCAGGGAAATCATCACCAAAATCACCGCTGTCACCGACCAGTTCTCTCACCCCGCTCTGGATTTCAGCCAGTTTTGCAGCGGCAAGGGCTGGTGCCACAATATGGAAATGAGCCTCAGTTGCATAGGAGAGACTTCTCGATTGAGAACCAAAAAGGGTCGTAAGAGCAATGGCCATAATCGCTACGGCTATCATCACTTCAAGTAATGTGAATGCTTCAAAGTCACGCAAACGAGTGAAGGGATAAGCTATTTTTGACAAAATTCTCACACAACTCTCTTTCATGAGTTTATATGGAAGACATGTTGCTCCAGGGATGGAGAGGGCTTCAGAGGAGTGTTGACACAACAGGTAAGGGAGCACGTGAGACTCCGATCCACAGCCTGCGAGGATATTTGGCGACACTCCTCCTAATCCCGGTTACACTACTTTCACAACAGTGAAGCGGTGTCATCGTTGTGAAATTCATTTCATGGGTGTTCGTCGATCTATGAGGATTTTTGTTTATGATCAGATGAAGCAACGATCCCATTTATTGGGCAGGTGTATATTTGTCATAAATTGTGACACTCTCAAGAAACGGAGAGAAGTGCAGACTAATGACACTGGTTTCATCAGCCAGATGCAATATGGTCTGATCCATATATCCTTTGGGGCTGATCCATATCCGGTTCTGGTTATCAGAATATACTCCTTCTGACTTTGTCCAGATCTCGGATATTCTAACTTCTGCCGGGAAATCTAATTCCTGCTCCTCTTCCTTTTCTTCTTTCACCTCAGCTTTCATATCTTTTTCATACCAGATACGAGCTTCTGTCATATCAAAGTAGAGAAAATATGATTGCTGCTCACGAACCGCCAACTCACGTACACCATTAATAAAACCAATTATTTTTCTGGAAGTGGCCTTCAGCCGGTCATCAATAAATGAATTTCGTAGCGTTGGTACGCTGACCACCAGCATTATACCGATAAGAACACAAAC
>DEIL01000143.1:0-6845 GCA_002352445.1 Desulfobulbaceae bacterium UBA2775 | reverse complement strand
GACAAGCTCCTAGGAAATTATTCAATTTCCCAGCTATTAATATCCTTTGCGTCACCCTCTCCCCCGGCTTCTCCATCAATAGCATATGCACTCAGGTCAAAGTCCCCGTTAATCCCCGGGCTGAGATAGATAAATTCATTCCCCCAGGGATCGGATGGAACCTTCCCCTTCTCCAGGTAACCGCCTTCCCGCCATTTTGCGGGCAAGGTTCCTGCTGAAGGCGCCTCCACCAGGGCCTGCAACCCCTGTTCAGTTGAGGGATAGCTGCCATTATCAAGTTTATACATCTTCAGCGCTGTTTCTATACCCTGAATCTGTATCGTAGCCTTTGTTCTCTTCGCCTCTTCCGGATGCCCCATAATCTTTGGACCGATATAACCTGCCAGAATACCGATAATGACCAGTACCACAAGGAGCTCTATAAGAGTAAAGCCAGCTTCGCCCACTGGTCTTGTTGTCAGCAGCCTTTTTGCATGATTTTTCATTCCAACAACAATTTGTCTCTTTCTCAGATAAAAACCTGCTACCAGCAGACTCACCAGAACTCCGGAAAATTTAATCGCCGGAGTCGTTTTAAGCATAAGCAGGGCAAACAGTGTCAATGGCCACAAAGCAACCTGCACCATACCTCGCAACAGTCTGCTCTCACTTACAGTATCGGCAATAGCTGGAGAAAAATGATAGTAAACACCAACAAATTTCCTGCCCAGACTACTTGATACCAGATAAGTATCTCGAAATTCGCGAAGAAGTACAACATGACGGTCCAAATTAGTGCCATATGCTGCAGTGGCAATAAAGCAGGCATCATCTGTCTTAAGCCTTCTCTCATTGCCATAAATAACCGTATCATCGGACAGCACCGCATATGCCCGGATATAATAGGTAGTATCGGGAGTAATCTCAAGAATTTTACTCACGTAAGAACCGACCGCACTGCCGTCTTCCGTCTGCCCTGAACTGACAAAATAGTCGCTGGATGAATCCGGGGTGTCAGGAGAATCCAGAGACTCCAGAGGTTCCGGCACTGCTATGTCCTCTCCTCCATCATCATACACCGGATTTAGGGATACACTGTAGACTACCCCCCTGAGCACAACAGTGGGCCTCGCCTGGCACTCATTTAGACAACTTGTAGAACAGATTGCCTGGTTAGTACTCTCCTTACATTCAGCAGTGCACGAAGTTTCGCACGACAGGGTTCGGGTATCTGAGATAGTTCCTCCGGTCACTGCACTTACCCGCGTAATGTCACCTACCGGACTGGTTGTTACCCTGTATCCTTCGGACGTAACACCTCCTGTAGAACTGTCTGCTGCCAAAGCAGCACTTCTCTCCGTACTCGTGTAACCGGCAAGAACAAAATCCTTATCAGTACCATTTCTGGTAGAGCCCACAGTAATTACCTGCCCTGAATCCAGTGCAGCCACTGCATAGCCGATATCATCTTCTCTACCAATGTCAGTTACAATTCTGGTTACAGCAAATTCCGCTAACTGATCCCTCTGTTCATTATCTTCAATACCGGGAATCGGTGCACTGGAATCAGTCAACGATAATTCTCCCAGTATAATCTGCTGCTCAGCATCCAATATCACCTCCCGCTCACCTGAGCTCACAGGCCAATCATTATCCGGTATACTCCAGACAATCACATCCTTTCCCTGGCCGGACGAACTAAAACCTGCAAGCACAATGGTTCCATCCTGCTGAACAGTAATACCATATGCTACGTTTTCATATTTAAGATTGCTCCTGAACAGCCCCTTCCCTGCAAAATCATGATCCAGGCCCCCGTCTATATTCAGACGGGCAGCAAATGCCTGATGAAACTCTCCGGTTTTTACAGCTCCCGCAATCAGGACACTGCCATCCGGCTCTGCCCAGACAGCATTGACAACCGAATCATTTCCTTCAACCTCCAGCAGAAGTTCCCCCTGATTGCCAAATGTCAAGTCCGGAGTTCCGTCACCGTTGCGCCGTAACAGACCGGCCCGCATTATTTCATTCTTTTCAATGGAGCCCGCGACAAGAAGCTTTTCACCATCCACCAGGGTGAGAGAACGTATTTCAATATCATAATCCCGTTCATACTGAACAGAACCGTCTTCACCAAACTCACTGTCAAATTCACCTTCGGCACTAATTTTTGCAAATAGCGGATGACGACCGGAATCACCATCCCCGATGGTCGCTCCAACGATAATTGAACCATCATCAGCTACTTTAAGATCAGCAGTAATGACCTCTTCATCCTCTACCGGCAAAACAACCTGCCCGTTATCGCCAAAACCCATATCCAGATAGCCATCTGAAGTAAGAGTAATAACTGCCAGCCTGGGCTCGATGTCAAAAGAAGAACCGGCAACAACAATAGTTCCGTCATCCTGTACAACTATGGCGCGGGCAAGACTATCCCCCGACCCCATACTGAGAATAAACACACCATCATAATTGAAACTGATATCGAGAATTCCTTCGGGCAGGTAACGTGCCACTGCCATATTCATCACAGCGCCATTACTTGTGTACCCGGCTACAAGTAATTTGCCATCCGGCTGAACAGCAAGTGCAAGCGCCTCGTCATCCCCCAAGCCGAAATCTTTGACAGCAAAACCATTATTACCAAATTCGGTATCGATCTTATCAACACCGAAGGCAGGAACTGCAGACATAAAAAAACAAAGTAGAACAAACCAAAACCATCGGTTCATCAATTGCGTACATCTCATATTAAACCTCAATTCCACGCTATCAAAAATAAAAATTCCAGTTAATAATCGCGAAAAAATTTATACACTGTTAAATCAAATTTTTCAAAGAGCCAGAGAGAGTCAAACGGTGCCTGAACACACCTCTAAACCATGCGTCAACTATACACAAATATCCACAAACCGCCAACATTGATCTATCCGCCGGATTGAATAAAGTTACAAAAAATAACGATCACCCTCGATAAACAAGGCTCTGTTCAGTACTTCTTAAATGGGTAAAAAACAAGAAAAACATGAGTCACTCCCGTTTACCCAATCATTTGATTCATCTCAAAAATTGGCAGCAGGATAGAGAGAACCACAAAACCAACAGCAGCGCCCATTGCCACAATCATGATCGGTTCTATCAATGAAGTCATTCCCATTATTGCGGTCTCCACCTCCCTCTCGTATGCCTTGGCTACTTTTTTAAGCATCTCTTCCAGATTAGCACTCTGTTCACCAACAGCAATCATCTGAACAAACATAGGAGGAAACCATTCAGATGAAGAGAGGGAATCGGCCATATTCTCCCCTTTTTGTATCTGTACCATAGCTTCGTCAATTACCAGACCAACATGAACATTATTAACGAGTGTACGAACGATTCTCATTGCGGTCATAAGCTCGACACCGCTACCAAGCAAACTCCCCAGAGTCGACGCAAATCTTGCCAGAATTACTTTTCTGATTACCGGGCCAGTTACGGGGCTCTTCAGCTTGACTAGATCCCATAAATTGCGACCATACGGTTTCTCCACAAACCATCTTATACCGATAACTGCACCACCAGCGCCAATCAACAGCCCCCACCAATATCTCTTAAGGAAATCACTCAAGCCAAGAAGGAAAAGAGTCGGCCCAGGCAATACTTTATCCATCTCATTGAAAACTTGTGTTATGTTAGGAACAATATAAGTAATCAAAACAAACAAAATTGCTGTTCCAATAAATGCCATAAAAATAGGATAGATCAAAGCAGCCCGTAATCGGCCCTTGAGAACCTCCTGTTTTTCTGCAAAATCAGCTAACTTTTCAAGGACAACGTCCAGGGAACCCGAAGCTTCTCCCGCCCGTACCATATTGACATAAATAGAAGAAAACAGTTTTGGATGCTCTCCAATTGCCTGGGTAAGAGTATTCCCCTCGTTTACCGACTCTTTGATCTGGGCAATTACCTTTTTCAGAGTAGAATGCCGGGTCTGATCAACAAGGGAATTGAGGGCCTGGACAAGCGGGATACCCGCCCCCAGAAGCGTCGCCAACTGCCTTGTCATAACACTGATTTCTTCAGGCTTGACGCGTTCAAAGAGCCCAATGCCAACCACCTTTTTTCCAGCCGAACCTGACCTGCTCCTGCTTTCCCTGATAGAAACCAGGTATTGCCCTGAAGTGCGAAGTTTCGACCTCGCCTGCGATTCGCTGGTGGCGTCGAGTATCCCCTTTATATTCTTTCCTTTTTTATCAAGGGCTTTATATTCATATACTGGCATAGCAGATATCCTGATCCGTCAAAAAATTATTCCTGGAATACTAAACCCAACAAGTGGGATATGTACTTTTACGAAATCATTTTAAGCTATAAAAAACAAGAAATAAGCGGAAACTTCGAAATGTTTTCTAAGGTACCAAAGAAAAATGGTAAAGTTTTTATTTTCACCGTATATTGCATTAGTACCCTGGAAATTGTTTTCTGCGTTTTTCTGATACAACACAACACCCTATGTATACTCGATATTTTGGTCTGAAGGAAAAGCCTTTTACAATTGCTCCAGACCCCAGATACCTCTATATGAGCGAACTGCACCGTGAAGCTTTGGCTCATTTACTCTACGGTATCCACAATGACGGCTGCCTGATACTGCTGACAGGAGATGTGGGAACAGGAAAAACAACAGTCTGTCGCTGTCTCCTCGCTCAGCTTCCAGAAAAAACAGATATTGCGATAATTCTCAACCCTAAACTGACAATTGTTGAACTCTTTAAAACAATATGTGAAGAACTTGACGTCCCCGGCACCCAGAATTACCCTTCAAGCAAAACTTACGTTGACAACCTGAACCGTTATCTGCTTGATGCGCATGCAAAAGGCAGAAGTACAGTACTGATAATTGATGAAGCCCAAAATCTTGATGTAGAGATATTAGAGCAATTACGACTCCTCACAAACCTTGAAACTGACACCCATAAGTTACTGCAGATAGTGCTCCTCGGACAACCGGAATTACGAGACATGCTCAGCAGTCCGCAACTCACTCAAATAAATCAGCGGGTCACCTCCAGATACCATCTGCAACCCTTAAAACCGGATGATGTGAGAAGATATATCCGGCACAGGATCTATATAGCAGGGGGCTCTGATATATCCCTGTTTTCCCCGCAGGCAATCAGACATGTTATTAAAATTTCAAAAGGTATCCCGCGAACAATCAATCTGCTGTGTGACCGGGCACTCCTGGGGGCCTATGCCGAACACAAAGACCGCGTTGATTTAAAAATAATTAAAAAAGCGGCCCAGGAAGTGACTGCCGGGTCAAATCAGCCGTTCTTTTCAGCCAGGCGACTTACACTCGCGCTGCTCGTTTTCCTGCTTGGGGTATGCCTGCCGGCAGGATTATATTTTTCAACCAAAAATACAACTTGGCCCCGATTATCTGAACCAGAAACAGAGAGATCTGCTCCCGACAAAGCTCCTGATTTAAATGACGTAAAAGAGGTATCTCAGCAACGTGTAATAAAAATCAATCCACTGCAACTTGAGACCGACTTAAAAGAGGTTACAGAACTATCCGGTGAATAAGCTTAACATCAGACAAACACCACCTGGGACAATCAGATATAAAAGACTCTCACCCGACTAGTCGGAAAAATTTCAGTCTCGCTTGATAAGCGCCTTGTTTCTGGGATTAATCAATTGAGTTAAATAGCACTTTAGATTTCGAAGTCTGCGCTTATCTCTTGTTTTTTATCACGTCTTTTATGGAGTAAGGCACTAAAAAAAACACTGCCGGGGACAGAGTAGTTTCATGTCATATATTTTAGATGCACTGAAAAAATCAGACAGGGAAAGACACGAGGGAGAAGTTCCCGGCCTTGAGGCCATACATGACCGGTACCCCTATTCCTCCGAACATCCCTCAAACAGTCGCTGGATAAAATACTTTTTCACCGCTTTTGCCACCTTCCTGCTAATTTCCATCGTCTCCGCGGCATGGTACTTGAAAAACACCTCTTCTGACCCGGTTGAGACGGCCTCTTTAAACAAAAAACAACTCTCCAGCACTGCAACAAAAAAAACAGAAGCAACAACTCTCCCCGAATCTAAGAAAAACACTATTTTGACAGACCATTCCCAACCACCGGTTTTACTGGTAAGTGTAAAAAAAAAGGTATTGATCCCATATCAAAAGGAACCATCTCTGGAAGAGGAAACAACAGTCATTTCGCTTCCGAAAGAGCCACCTGACATCCCTGAATTTGACGACCTTCCACCTTCACTTCAACAGGCAATCCCCGAGCTCCATTTTGCCGGACATACATACGCAGAAAATCCAGCAAGCAGGATGATCATCATTAATAACAATATCCTCCGTGAAGGGGAAAAAGTAAACAATAGTCTCAGCCTGGTTGAAATTACCTGGGCAGGAGTAATTCTGGACTACAAAGGACAACAATTTGAGATGGGGGCAAATTAGGTTAACCGCCTTAGAATTTTTTCCCTGCTACGGTCTTTTGTTCAGAAGGGTATTAACCCCGACAAACAGAATAATAGTTGATAATTCCATTTTTATTACCTTACTGCCGAAACCCTGTCATAAAGAACAAGGAAATCAAAGTGCGGAAGGTGTTGGTTTAATATCAAATAACAGGCTGTTAGCCTTTTAGGCTGAAGGCTTTTAGGAAAAGAAAAATCTCAAAGCAACCTCCCCTAACAGCATTCAGCCTAAATAACCTATTGCTTTAACACCAATAAACTTGACCAAATTTCCTTGTTTTTTATGACAGGGTTTCGGCAATAAGGTACTAACACCCATGAAATGAATTTCACAACGATGACACCGCTTCACTGTTATGAAAGTAATGTAACCGGGA
>DEIL01000285.1 GCA_002352445.1 Desulfobulbaceae bacterium UBA2775 | reverse complement strand
TGTACCCCGCAATTCGGTGATCGAAGAAGCTATCAGATGGACCCGGCAAACAGCAGGGAGGCTCTCAGAGAAGCCGCCCTTGATGTTGATGAGGGGGCCGATATCCTGATGGTAAAACCGGCAGTTGCCTACCTCGATATTATTACAAAGCTAAAAGACGAATTTGATCTGCCCATAGCTGCTTATCATGTAAGCGGTGAATATGCGATGATTAAGGCCGCAGCAGAAAAGGGATGGATTGACGGAGACAGAGTAATGACTGAGACCCTCCTGTCGATAAAGCGGGCGGGGGCGGATATTATAATCACCTATTTTGCCAAAGACATGGCCAGATTACTGAAAGAAGCCCTGTGAGGTGGAAATTTTCTTACGCTTCCAGAAAAACCAGGCAAAACACGCGGCAACCGCACCCAGGGTGTCTGCAACCAGGTCAGCTGCGCTGGCAAATCGACCGGAGATAAAGGATTGATGAAATTCATCCCCGATGCCGTAGAGGATACAGATAGTCACCGTCACCAGAAAAAGCACTGATGTTCTTCCGTTATTAATTGCCGGTTCGAAGGCATAGAGAATAGTGGTAGCCAGCACGCCATACACTATCATATGTGCCACCTTATCGAATCCGGGGATAAAAGACGGCATGTGCAAACTGTCCCCCGGCTGGTGGGAAAGAAGAAAAATGGCTCCCATGAAAATAAGCATGGGAACCAGACGGATTTTCTTTATTTTCGATATTTTCACAGGGAAAAATGCATTCTCGGACAAGCTCCTAGGGGGTGGGCAGATGTACCTGGCTTAACTGATCTTTGGAAAACTTTTTTCTGATTCGACGAATGGCAGCACTAATCTGCAGCGAGGGCGCATCGGGTAACAGCTGCACACTCTTGTCTAAGTAGGCGGTGAGTTCCAACTGTTTACTCTTGAAAGCGAACATATGACTCCAGTTCACCTCAATAGTTTCAGAGTTTTCATCAATTGGCGGCTCAAGCGCTACTCCGTCTCTTGCCACCTGAATACAATCACAGTCAGTCATCTCAAGCAGCCAGGCATCTCCTTCCCTGGTTGAGTAAAAGAAAAAAACACCGAGTTCGTGATTTGTTTCTTTTTTCTGAACAGCCTGCTCCTGGATTTCCCTGACACTTTTCATCAGAGTCACCTTCAGTTTCTGCTCCGGTGACACTGAAGGCTTTATAATTTGATCCTTACGGGCACAACAGTGCTTATATTTTTTCCCGCTGCGACACGGACACTTTTCATTTCTACCTATTTTTCCCATTTATTCCACCATCTAACATTATGGTCTTTTATCTTTTTAAAAAAATGTTCTACGAACATTTACTATATCCACAATCATGACACGTTTCACAGCCCTCTTCAAAACGAAGATTTCCACTACATTCAGGGCATGTAGAGGAAAACCCATTTTGCGTCCCGGCCATAAAAGATTTAAACAGTTTACTTAATTGTGCCGGCAGGTCAAGCATATGCCCACTGGATCTGTCAAGCTGTTTAATAATTTCATCGGCGGGAACGTTAAAACGAAGAGCCAGAGATACCAGTCGACACGTAGTAGTCCACATAGTTGATTTATCTTTGAGATCAACACGGTTATCAAAAGGAAATTTTGCAAAAACCTCCATAGGTTTCTCATTCTCATCAAAACAGACAATAATATATACCGATTTCTGGTCCTGGTCTTTTACTCTATACCGTTTGGCGTCAAGAGTGTCAGGGAGGAGCTGCTTTTCCGGTCCATGCTCAGAGACAATGGCTGTTCTCTCTTTTTCTGCGGAGTCTTTAGTATTCAGTACCTGGGAGTCCCGGGATCCATCGCGGTAGACGGTCAATCCTTTACAGCCCAGTCTGTAACCGGTAATATAAGAGAGTTTGACCTCATCCCGAGTGGCAGTGCCGGACAGGTTGATGGTTTTTGAAATTGAAGAATCGACACCATTCTGCTGTAACATACCCTGCATTCGGATATGATCTTCAGGACTTATATCCTGCGCTGTACAAAACACCTCCTGCCACTTTTCGGGAATCTCTTCATGCCCCATCACGGTACCACTATCGGCGACCTTACTCATCAGTTCATCTGAGTAAAAGCCTTCCTTTCTGGCAATCTGCTCAAAATGTTTATTGACCATGATCAACCTGTCACCATCCATTACATTTTTCACCATGACAATGGAGAAATATGGTTCACAGCCGGAAGCGCAATCCGCAATCATAGAGACGGTACCAGTTGGTTGAATCGAGGTAAGAGCGGCATTTCTCCTTGGAAGATAGCTGTTAAATGCAGGATCATATGCAGGGAAAAACCCTTTCTCCTCAGCCAGCAGAATCGAACATCCCTCAGCCACGCCACGAATAAACTGCATAACCTTACCGGCGAGTTCCCTGCCCTCTTCGCTGCCATAAGGGACAGCCAGCTGGATCAGAAGATCATGCAGCCCCATGATCCCCATGCCGATCTTTCTGGTTTTCAGGGTCATCTCCTCAATTTCGGGGATTGGAAACCGATTGCAGTCGATCACATTATCAAGGAAAACAGTGGCAGCAGTAACAACATCTTTTAATCTGTCATAATCAACAGCACCATCTTTTACAAAATTAGCCAGATTAATAGATCCAAGGTTACAACTCTCATAGGGCAATAACCACTGTTCGCCACAGGGGTTGGTTGCCTCAAAATCGCCAAGCTGAGGAGTAGTATTGTCTTTGTTGGCAGTATCAATGAACAGAACTCCCGGTTCACCATTGTGCCAGGCAAGATCGATGATTTTCTCAAACACACTGCGGGCACTCAAACTCTTGATAACTCTGCCATCAGATGGTTCAATAAGATCGAAATCCTCATCATCCTCCACCGCCTGCATAAAAACATCGGTTATGCCGACACTGAAATTGAAGTTATTAAATTTATCCTGATTTTCTTTGGCGGAGATAAAATCGAGAATATCGGGATGATCAATCCTTAAAACTCCCATATTGGCACCCCGTCGTTTCCCACCCTGCTTGATAGTTTCTGTTGCAGCATCAAAAACAGCGGCAAAAGAAAGCGGGCCAGAAGCCACTCCCTGGGTTGAACGTACAGAGGCATTCTTTGAACGAAGGCGGGAAAAGGAATAGCCTGTCCCTCCCCCGGTTTTATGAACCAGAGCACCGTTGCGTATTGCCGTAAAGATGCCATCCATTGAATCTTCTATCGGTAACACAAAACAGGCGGACAGCTGACCTATCTCAGTTCCCGCATTCATTAAACAGGGAGAGTTTGGCAGGAAATCCATATGATAAATCATATTGAAAAAATCCTCTCTCAGTTGCCCATGGTTTTCTTTTTCCCTGTCTACTTCCGCAACACTGTCTGCCACACGACGGGCAAGCGTTTCCCACGTCTCGATACAGTTGCCGTTGGAATCTTTCAAATAATAGCGTCTGGCAAGTACAGTCTCCGCGGTATTGGTCAAAACCTGCTTTGTCAAATCAGGTGTCATAGAATTTCTCTCCGGATAGCACAATCTATAATTGATGATTATTTCTCTGAAAGATATGCGTAATTCAACGGGGAAATCCGGTACTGCCATAGAAGTTTTCAAGGCTGATTACCGCATATCATGCCACCGGTTTATACACCACATTTATGGTACACTCAAGAGTAATCTACAACATATAGTATTATTTTGACAAATCGCAGGATACAGCAGGGATACAGAATGAATTTATTTTTTCAAGGTATTTTTGTAACTATTCAGATGGCACTCCATTATTGGTTAAAGCGCTGCCCTGTAACTGTTTAGCAGTGCTTCAAATTCGTTCATTTGGGCCTTTGAAGCATACGAGTGCTATTCAAGAAGGCCAAAATGGACGTAGTTGGAGTGCTGCTGAATAGTTACGTATTTTTTTATATTGAAACAGTTTTTATGCTCTCCTCCAGACTATGGCTCTCAGCCAACCAAAAGAGAGGCGCAGGAAGAAAAAAACGGATATGCCGGGCCTGCTCATGCAGTCACAACATATCCGTTTCAGGACATACGAGAGGAACCAGCAGCCAGCCAGGCCCCTCTCTATTGACAAATCATTAGAAACGGAATCTCACGCCAAAACCAAATCGCCCGTACTCTCCCAGCTCATCAAATTCATCAAAAGCTGAACGCATTTCAACAAAAAGAGAGGTATTAAACGCATCTGGTTCGCCGTAGACACGGGCTCCCAGGCCAAGAACAAAATCCAGTTGACTGTCTTCAGCAGGATTGTCATCGTCGCCATCAGTAATCCAGCCTCCAACACCAAAATCAACATAGTATCTTGACCACTTATATTCGGCCAGCGCATCTATCAAAAATGCACTTTCCCCGTCACTGCCATCAACATGCGCGGCACCACCAACCAGACCCAACAGAGACCAATCGTGGGTAAGTTTATACTCAATGCCGATTCTGCCGAAAAGGTACTTACCCGGATCAAACTGGTGATAATATCCAGCATCCGCCAAAAACCCGACTCTGCTGATACTGGAGACATCAGTTATACACTCAGGTGAAGCACCCTTCGCACCATCATCATCGGTGACAATAACTTTAACGGTATTGGCTCCACAAGGCATTGCGACCTCAGCCTGCAAACCATCTACAACCTCTTCACTGACCATCTGGCCCTGACTGTCAAGAAAAGCAACAATCATTTTTACAACATTCCCATCGGTATCCGTAGAACTTGCAGCATCAATAGTGACCATTTCGCCACAGAATGCCTCAACGGGAGAAACCACCATATTGCATCGAGGTGATTTGTTTGCAACCACAGGCGCTGCGACCGGCGAAACAACAGGCGGAACAACAGCTGCAGCGGGTATCGGGCTCACGCCCATAAGCGCAATATTGCCACAACCGAGAGGTACGGCAAAAGTGTAGCGGTTTCCATCATTGTCGATATAAAATTTATATCCGGGGAAGGGTTTGTCATTTCCCCAGGTCACGTCTTTGACGACTTGAGGAGCTCCTTTACCTTTTTTCTTATAAAACATCCATTCAAACTTTGATCCTTTTTCAAACTCAACCGCTTCAATGTCTGCCTTAAAAATCTGGTCCATGAATGCGGGATACAGATCCGCCTGAGGTGTCAGGTCAAAACCACGTTTGACATCCATTTCCTCTGTCTGAACCATCTTCTTCAAATCATCCACTGAAGTTAGTGGCGGCTGATAAAACGGCGCCCGCCCGATTTCATGTAGAGTCATCGCAGCTTGCGCTGTACCAGTCAACAAAAATGCACTAACAACCGCTGTCATTACAATTGATTTTAGCTTCAAAACTTCCCCCTTTTTTAAATAAAAACCCAGAAAATCACCCAATGTTCAAATCTCTCTGTGATTGAACATTTTCATCAACATATAACATTAATTCCTATTCTGCCACTAAGTTATTGAAAAAAATAGCTTCTATTCAATTAGACCCTAAAGATCAACCCAAAGCCACATCAAGAATCATCATTACCGAAAAACCGACCATTGTTGCCATTGTCACCAGATCGATGTTTTCATAATTCCGTTGAGATTCAGGAATCAACTCCTCCACCACAACAAAAATCATGGCTCCAGCAGCAAAACAGAGCGCATATGGTAGAATATTTTGCATTTTCAGCACAAAAATTGCCCCGATAACCCCGGCAATGGGTTCAACAATTCCGGATGCCTGCCCCATAAGAAAACTTTTCCCCTTACTCATCCCTTCTCTTCGCAATGGTACTGACACAGCGGTCCCTTCCGGAAAATTTTGGATTCCAATACCAATTGCCAGAGCAATTGCACCTCCAATTGTGGCTGAAGGAAGGTCTGCTGCTACGGCTCCAAAGGCAACACCAACAGCTAACCCTTCAGGAATATTGTGCAGGGTTATGGCTAATACCAAAAGAGTGGATCGCTGCCACGATGTTTTTACCCCTTCACTTTTATCAATACTCAGCCCTGGATGAAGGTGCGGCAGGAACTTGTCGGTCAATCGCATAAAAATGCCACCGCTCATAAATCCGATAACTGCAGTCAGCCACGGAATATGGCCCAATCCTTCTGCCATCTCTATGCCCGGTGCCAGAAGTGACCAGAAACTGGCGGCAATCATTACACCGGCAGCAAAACCGAGCATTGAATCCATCAGCTTCGGATTAACGGTTTTTGTAAAAAAGACCATGGCTGCTCCTGCAGCGGTCACACCCCAGGTAAAAAGGGTGGCCAGAAGCGCCTGCATAACAGGATGAAATTGTTGTATGAATTCGACCATTATTTTCTCCTTACAATATTAACCAGAGCTACACCTTCACTGGAAGTGATAAATTAGAAATGAAAAATTACCATAACAAGATTCTTCTCTACGTTCATAAACTTAGACAATGACATGAGATAATTTATGGAAATCACATAATAACCTTACTTCTTCCTGAATCGGGAACGACGAATATGCCTTCGAGAAATTTTGCCCCGATGGATTTCAGCATGGTGGAACAAAAACACCCGCAGGCCAGGAGGGTGTCGAGATCGGCTGACCAAAATTATACTGGACCAACCTGTTGCGAAGCTCCAGCAGTTGACCCACCAGATGGGGCTCGGCTCTGGCGTAGGCCTCTTCATCGGTGACACGCTTGACCACAATACCAAGCAATTCGGTGATGGCATTGCCTACCGAGTTCTGACTGATGGTAACAATCAGACGACCCATATCGTCACGGTAGAGGAGCTGCTTGTAAGCAGGTCGCCAGCGGATTTCATTGGCAAACTTTGGATCTTCAAGCACCTGAAGCCGCATAATGCGGGCCGCCTTATGAAAATCGCTATTAAACAGCAACACATCCTCAACCTGATCCGGGTAAGTTGCCTCAAGAGACACCTGGGTGTTATCCGAGGCAACCAGAGTGAAAAAAGCGCGGTAAAAGTCGAGAAAACCCTCAAGCACCATATCGTACTCATGCCAGAAACGACCCGAGTCCAGGGCATCGACTCCACCCCGCACCTCCCAACTGGGCAGCCCTTGCGGATAACCTGTGGTTTTGATTCGTGCCTGATCCGGAGCCAGTGGATACAAAATTTTGAGATCGAGCACCTCAAAGAAACGCAGATAAACATCATTCAGAAATTGCAGAAAGATGCCGTTATGACCACTGTCTGTGAGATTGGGGTCGTCGGATGCCGCCAAAGGTGCCGCCTCCAGTTCAGCGTTATCAAAAACCATAAAGTGGTTATGGATCATCCTTATGCTGGGCACGCCAGGCTTGCCTAGCGGCCAGGTGGCATCAAGACTTGCCTCACCACAGAAGAGCAGATGACGTTCGGGATCTGGATATTTTTCATGCATATAGCGAAAGGCAACCTGTGTCATACGACTGAAGACCAGGTTCTCCCGCTTGTTGAGTTGATCCCGTCGCACCGGGCGACCGAGAGGATCCAGAATTCTCTGCGAAGTGTCGTGAATAATTGAAGTATCAAAAAGATTTGAATGGCCAATAGCTTTTCGGTAGAGGAGAAACTCCTCGGGAGTACGAAGAAGACCGTTTTCCCGCGCCAGGTGACGCAAATTACAGGGGCTGTTAAAGAATTCAGTTGGCGTTACTCCTGCGGGAATGTCCAGCGGGATGCGGCGATGTGGTGTTGTGACCAGGCGTGGTTGACCTTTCATGAATTCTCTCTTGGTAGGGGTAGCAGTTAAAACGCTATTTCAGTATCAGCCTGACAGAGCAACAGATAAGATATCATCAGCCAGATCTTGACAGAATATATACGCCATAGAGGACATTATCAAACAGAATATGATATGATGTCAGGAGAGTGAAGTCAATGCCACTCACCCGAGACAACTGAAGTTACAATTATCCGCATTACAATTTAGATGTACATGGAGACTACAGTGAGACTGAAAAGAAAATATCAGAACGAACAGGCAAATTGCACTGCAAAATAGCCCTCTGTCAGCCTCTTTGCCGCAAATCTTTTCGGATGATTTTTCCGGTAGCAGTCGTGGGAAGGTCGTCTACAAACTCGATTTCACGTGGGTATTCATGAGCTGCCAGACGTACACGAACAAAATCCTTGATACTCGCCTCCATCTCCCGATCAACCACTACATCTTTGGCCAAGACGATGAATGCTTTAACGATTTCGGTGCGCACTTCATCGGGAATACCCACTACAGCAGCCATAGCAACAGCAGGATGTTTGATGAGGCAATCTTCGATTTCACCCGGCCCGATTCGATAACCGGCGCTGGTAATCAGGTCATCTTCCCTGCCCACAAACCAGAGATACCCACTCTCATCTCTTTTTCCCATATCTCCGGTCAAACACCAATCTCCAATATATTTTTTTCGGGTGGCTTCAGGGTTGCGCCAGTATTCCAGAAACATTACCGGATCCCCATTTTTAATTGCAATATTGCCTGTATCACCTGCAGGCAATATATTACCTGTATCATCAATGATCTCGACCTGATGGCCGGGAATGGCCTTGCCCATTGAACCTGGTAGAACAGGCATG
Source organism: Desulfobulbaceae bacterium UBA2775 (assembly GCA_002352445.1). Classification (GTDB taxonomy): domain Bacteria; phylum Desulfobacterota; class Desulfobulbia; order Desulfobulbales; family Desulfocapsaceae; genus Desulfomarina. Next base: position 29,964 of record DEIL01000285.1, on the reverse strand, counting down.
ATGTCAGCGCAATTACCTACCACGAGATTGACTTCGGTTTGTCCGTAAAATTCATTAATATCGATTCCCAGAGTATGCTTTCCCCATTCAAGGAGCTCTGAGCCCAGAGTTTCACCGCCGCTCCCGACACTTCTCAGCGAGAAATTATGCTGTGCCCCGGGATTCTTTACCTGTCGCATGAGTTTTAGAGCCGTGGGCGGAATAAATGCATTGCGAATCCTGTGTTTTGCCATGAGATGGAATGCAAATTCGGGGTCGAATTTCCTGGCCCGATAAGCTACAACCGGCATGCCGTGGTGCCAGCTGGGAAGCAGTACATCGAGCAAACCGCCAATCCAGGCCCAATCAGCCGGAGTCCAAAAACGGTCATCTTCCTGGGGAAAAAAGTTGTGAGGGAATTCTACACCGGGGAGATGTCCCAGCAACGTCCGGTGGGCATGCAGCGCCCCTTTGGGTGGCCCGGTAGTACCTGAGGTATATATAATGAGTGCCGGGTCATTGGCCCGTGTCTTAACAGGGTTAAAGCCACCGGAGCCCTTTTTTATGGCTTCCCAGAAATCACTTATGCCCGGTTCCGTCTTGAAATCGACCACGAAGATATGTTTTAAATAGGGCAGCTGTGAACGAATTTCGAGAATTTTATCCAGGTTGTCCTGGTTGGTAACCACGCATTTGGCTTCACTGTTTGTCAACCTGTACGACAGTGCATCGGTACCGAAAAGAGTGAATAAGGGTAAGGCAACACCACCGATTTTATACACAGCAATATGTGAGATGGCCGTTTCCGGACTCTGGGGAAGCAGAATACCCAGGCGATCGCCAGGGTTCATACCCGCTGCCTGCAGGGCATTGGCAAAACGGTTGGAAAGTGTCTTAAAATCGGAGAACGTGTAATTCTCTACCGCACCGTCTTCTTTTTCGTAAATCAAAGCCAAACGGTTCTTTTTGCCGGCATGTTTGTCACAGATGTCAACACCGATATTGTAAAACTCCGGTATCCGCCATTTAAAAGAGTCATAGATATCCTGATATGATTTTCCTTTGCTGAGCATATTAAAGACTCCTTTCTATTCGCTTAAGAAATATGGCGCTGGTAATGCCAAAGAGGATGTGATAATTTCTAACCCGACTCATATTTTGCTCTTGAAACGATGTTATGGGGGGTTGCAGGTCACGGAACTTACTATAATTCATGTACGTTCAACTGGCAAAACAATAGAACTCTGACCAGATAAATACCCGGTCGACTCGATGAAAATAATTGCAATAGCCGACACACATGGATATCACCGGCAGGTCAACGTTCCCGCTGGAGATGTCCTTCTGGTGGCCGGTGATATTTGCTCTCATGGATTGCTTGCAGAGATTAAAGAATTCGGCACCTGGCTGCTTGAGCAACCCTGCAAACACAAAATTGTTGTAGCCGGGAACCATGATGAGCCGTTTCAGTCGGAAAATAATTCCGCGCTGCAGGCTCTCACCCAGGAGAACCCGACCATCATCTACCTGCAGGACAACTCAATCAAAATTGAGGGGGTTACTTTTTATGGTGCTCCCTGGACCCCAACGTTCATGAGATGGTTTTTCATGGCAGACAGGGGTAAAACGATCCGTGAAAAATGGGCAAAGATACCCGACAATACTGATGTGCTGATCACCCATGGTCCACCTGCCACGATTTTAGATAATGTCGGGGGACTTCCCGAGGGTTGCGTTGATCTTCTGGAGAGAGTACTGCAAATCAATCCCAAATATAATATATTCGGCCACATCCACGAGGAGTATGGTGGCATCAGGAAAGGTGATACTGTGTTCATCAATGCCAGTGTGTGTGATGGCCTGTACAGGCCAATTAACAAGCCTGTTGTCTTTAACTTATAGCCGACTTCCGGTTTCAGTTCAGGTATCAGGAAACCTTTTATCATCATTTATAAGATAAACTCGTAAAAACCTCAGTTTCGATGGATAAGCAGGTAAGCGTAGACTCCGAAAAGCTTCATATTGGAGGCGTGCAATTTTTCTTTTATTTCAGCGTACATACGGTACGTCGTAATGNNACAACGAACAAGATGAAGACTTTTTATGACACCATCCTATAAATTTACTATTGGGATCTTAGAATGGCTTTATTTACAATCAATCGGGAAACCTGCAATCAAGACGGAATTTGTGCCAAGGTCTGTCCTGCAAGAATTATATTCTTCAGTAGAGGGGAGTATCCTTCGCTCATTCCCGGTACGGAGAAAGCATGTATCAAATGCGGTCACTGTGTTGCAGTATGCCCAACGGGAAGTCTTACCCATAGAGAAATGCCTGTAGAGAAATGCCCAGTCGTGCAAAAAGACTTTCAGTTATCTCCTGACCATTGTGAGCATTTTTTAAGATCTCGTCGTTCAATAAGGAACTACAAAAAGAAAACCGTTCCCAAAAGTGAGATTAAAAAGCTTATTGAAATTGCACGTCATGCCCCGTCCGGTCATAACTCCCAAGATGCGGAATGGTTAGTACTGGGAAGAACAGAAAAAATCCACAATCTTGCGGAAATTGTTATTAACTGGATGCACTGGATGATTGAAAATAATTCAAGAGAGGCACTATCTCTACATCTGGACAAAGCGATCGAGCTATGGGAAAATGGAAAAGATATCATATTCAGGGGTGCACCAATTCTAATAATTACTCACGCTGAAAAAGATAATCTCCGGGCTCTATCCACCTGTACTCTGGCACTATCTTATCTTGAACTGGCCGCTGCAAGTATGGGGTTGGGCTGTTGTTGGGCCGGTTACTTCAGCAGGGCAGCAGCCACCTTTCCACCCATGATAGAGGCACTGTCCTTTCCTGAGGGGCATCAGAGTTTTGGGGCAATGATGCTGGGGTATCCCGCATTTAGATACCATAGAATTCCTCTACGCAATCCACCCGGCATCACGTGGAAAATGTAGATAAAACCAGCAAACCTAACTCATAAAATCAAAATATGAAAAAAAGATGCGATTGGCTTACCGACAACAAAATATATTTAGAATACCATGATAAGGAATGGGGTGTTCCGGTTTATGATGACCGCGCTCTATTTGAAATGCTTATACTTGAGGGCGCTCAAGCAGGACTTAGCTGGATAACAATACTAAAACGCCGCCGCACTTATAGAAAAGCTTATGATAATTTTGATCCTGAGAAAATGGCAAACTGGACAGATGGAAAAATACAAAAACTTCTATTGGATCCCGGTATCATTCGCAACAAATTAAAAGTTGCAGCAGCACAGAAAAACGCACAAGCTTATTTACAGGTCATTAAAGATCATAGATCATTTAATGATTTCATATGGTCATTTGTAAATGGTCAACCAATAACAAACTGCTGGAAAACGATCTCGGAAATACCTGCAGCAACCAAAGAATCTAACGACATGAGCAAAGCACTAAAAAAGAAAGGCTTTAAATTCGTAGGACCAACCATTTGTTATGCATTTATGCAGGCAGTGGGAATGGTCAATGACCATATAACAACATGCTATCGATACGAAGAAATTGAAAATTTAAGTGACTCTATATGAAACCCAGCCAGTTGGGTTCTGGATTCCCGCCCGCACGGGAATGACAACGCATTTACCAAACCGTCATTCCCGCGCAGGCGGGAATCCAGATACTATAGCCGGGAATAAATCTCCCGTTTTCACTTGTCCATGTCTGCCAGGCAAGTGCCCCTCGACGTAAGATTGAGTAAAATAAAAGATACGAATAGAAAATGGATTTTAATATTGTCCGATTTAACAACAAGCTGCACAAAGACCAGGTTATCGAATTGTGGACAAATGTATTCGGGTACGAAAGTGCACGAAATGATCCGCGTCTTGCTATAGAAAAAAAAGAGGCTGTCTCCGATGGTTTATTCTTTGTTGCAGAATCTGCAGTACATGGGGTTGTTGGAACAGTCATGTGTGGTTACGACGGGCACCGGGGATGGGTATATTCGTTGGCAGTAACGCCTGACCTCCAAAGTCAGGGAATTGGAAAGAAACTGATGATACACGCTGAACATGCTTTAAAGAATTCAGGTTGTATTAAAATCAATTTGCAGATACTTGAAGATAATGAGAAGGTTCAAATGTTCTATCGATCATTGGGATACACCACAGAAAAACGAATAAGCATGGGAAAAGAAATTCCTGAAAACATGTAGAGAATCGAGCAAATACGCAATTAGGCCCCAAGAAAAAGTGCTTGATATCATTGGTGGGCGAGGCGGGATTCGAACCCGCGGCTTTTGGCTTCGGAGGCCAACACTCTATCCAGCTGAGCTACCCGCCCATATGTGATTAACGGTGGATTAGAAAAATATAGAACATTCTGACCTTAGTTTCACCCCTTGTTTTACTCCTATATTGGTTTTGCGTGATGACAGCCGTGTTTCCAATGTATTGAAACTCGTTACTCGTTGTAGGCACAGAAAACTGTTGGATCAAATAAATCCTGCCAAGTTTACTAATTATTTTGCTGCATCTGCTTCATCATTTCTTTCATTTTCTCCATCATCTCACCCATCTCTTCTTTGGACGGCATTTTTTCCTCGGAGGGTGCGCCTCCAGTCGTGATGTTGTCCATTAACGCTCCCATATCCGGCATACCCATTGCTTCTTCCATGGATGCAGCTTTGGTATAGCCACCTGGAATAACAAACAGAGACTGTGGCAGCTTGCCTGGCTTTATGTTCTCAAGGTATGAAGTCACCTTTCCCATAGGGGGCGGCAGTGTCATTTCTGTTTTGATCGGGTAATTCAGTTTTTTGGAATACCATATTTTCATATGCATCGGGGGCTGAGACTGCTCTGTTCGGTACTCTCCTTCATATATCTGGCATTTATAGCCGGACATTGACTCTTTCCCAGTATTTTTCATATTATTTTGCTTAATCCACGATGCGAAATCACCTGCATCGGCTATCGGGTTCTTGTCTTTTAATTCATCAATACTGGAAACAAAATATTTTTTTGTGCTGGCGAAAAGCTGATAAACAATCGGCCTTTTTGTTATAGATATCATGCCCATCATTTCGCTTCTTGTAACATCAGGATTTTTAAAATAAATTTTCCCGGCAATATTCCCTGTAGCCATTTGTGAAATCATATCCGCTGAAAATTCCGTTGCAAAAGGACTTGTAGTCAAGGCAACAGTAAAGAGAATAATCGAAGCCTGAATAAATTTTTTCATCTGTGCATATCTCCTTTTTGAATGAGAATACCTATGCGCCTACCGAGAATGCCCTTTTGCCCAAACTCTTCAGAATTACCAAAAATAATGCTCCGGTAAGCGAGGCATGAGACCCCGAGATACCACATATATGGCTGTGCTTATTTTTCAATAATTCTTCTATTTTGAACAAAATGTCTATTCTCGGGCAAGCTCCTAAGCGATTGTCACATTACTAAATCTTCGCCCACGATATCATTTACGCTCCCCCGGGAGCAGACAGAAATTGGTATCTGGAAATAATTTACACCGCTCTATTCTTCTCAAGATACTCCTCCCACTCCAGGGGCATCATACTTTTCTTCCTATTATTGCAATCCTTGCAGGCCGGCACCAGATTGTTTTTTGTGCTTCGCCCTCCCCGTGCCAACGGCACAAGATGATCCATGGAAAGATCCCTATAAGCTACTTTTTTAGCACAGTAGTAACAGCACCCTGAGGCAGTTTTCTGCTGCCACCATCTCGACTTGCGAAGCTCCCGAGCTTTTGCCCGTTCCGTTCGTCTTGCGGCATCATCAAGCCCGTCAAACTCAAAATTTTCCATCATATTTCTATCAGATCGCCCAGAAGAAGAGAGCGCATTGCACCAATCAGGTAAAGAGAACCTCCAATAACTATCAGATCTTTTTCAGTCGCTTTACTCTGGGCAAGGGTCAGAGCATCCTCTCCTTTAGAGATACAGTGGATGCTCCCCTTATAGCCATCCGGCAAAAAAGAATGTACCTGGGCAGCTGTTGCGGAACGTTCGCCTTCGGGTTGAGTAAGAATGAGTTCATCCGCGAGAGGAGTCATAATGGCAAGGGTACCAGTGAGATCTTTATCAATCATGGCACCCCATATACAGATCAATTTTTCATATGAAAAATTTTGATCCAGAGTCTTTGCCAGGTTTTTTACTCCTTCAAGATTATGCGCACCATCAAGGAGATATCGGCACATTTTAACCTTATCTCCAGATAATGATTGCTCGAAATATTCCATCCTCCCCGGCCATTTCACCGCCGCCAGCCCCGTCCGAACAGTGTCTGAATCTACGTTAAATCCATGGGGTCGTAATTGCAACAAGGCGGCAATTGCAAGGGCATCGTTCTCTTTATGTACAAGACTGGGATGAGCACACTCTAAACCTTCTATTGTCAGACCGTCAAAAACATCTCCGCCAACCCAGCACCAGCTGTTATCACCCTCTTCTTTACAGTCAAATTCTTGACCCAGACAGAATAAATCGGCGTTCTTTTCCTTACAGACTCCACCAATCACCGCTGCAGCCTCCGACGCTGTTGCCCCGGAAACAACGGGGACTCCCTTCTTAATGATTCCCGCCTTTTCACCGGCAACTGCCGTCATGGTATCGCCCAGATATGCCTCATGATCCATACTTATGCTGGTTATAACAGAAACAAGGGGTGTAACAATATTCGTGGCATCAAGCCTTCCACCCAGACCTGTTTCCAGCAGGACAAGATCCAACTCGGATTCAGCAAACCAGAGGAGACCCAGAGCCGTGGTGAATTCAAAATAGGTGATTTGTTCCGTCCCGAGCACTTCACATATCTTAGAACCCAGGGCAGCAAACTCGTCCTCTGTTATATACCGGTCACCAATCCTGAATCTTTCCCGTACCGAACTTAAATGCGGGGAGGTATAGACACCGACTTTATATCCTGCACGGTCCAACATCTTCGACAGCGCCGCACAAACGGAACCTTTGCCGTTCGTTCCGGCAACATGGACAAATCTTAAATCGTTTTCAGGCCTGCCGACCTTCTCCAGAAACGATTGCATAGCATCAAGGCCCAATTTGATTTTATGCATCTGCAAGCTGTCTAGGTGGGCAAGAACTTCATCGTAAGTCATAGTCATATTCTGTGATTTTTGATGGTTTCGTAAAAACCCACATATTTCACCATTCCATCATTCCCGAGCAGGCTGGAGAAAAGCGCAGACTTCGATCCAGTCATCCGGTACGTTCTGGTTTCCCGCCTGCGCGGGAATGACGGAGCAGGGAGCTTTTTACAGGTTTATCATATTTTACTTTATATGAAAGTCATGTTGATCCACGGACGAAGAGGGCTTCGGTAGAGTGTTGACACAACAGGTAAGCGAGCCTGCGAGACTCCGATCCACAGCCTGCGAAGACGTTTGGCAACACTCCTCCGAAGCCCGGTAACATTACTTTCATGCTCCGTTGTGAAATTCATTTCATGGGTGTTAGAGTATTTTTAATTTGGCATAATCCAAATGCAGTGTCTTCAAACCATGTCTGTCAAAATGGACATCCAGAGAGCGTCCTCCGGAAAGCTTTGTTACCGTACCGAATCCGAAAAAAGGGTGACTCACCTTACATCCTTGTGAAAAATCAGACATATTCAGTTTTTTCGGTTTTCGTCGCTGAGATTTATGGCCTGCAGCCGATTTTCCTCTGTATATTGATGGTTGATAATCATCAGAAGAACCATCCATCCTCTGAAACAGTCCACCACTCAACTCACTGAGAAATGGAGACATTCCTACATGCTTAAACTGCCGATCCGGGGTCATCAACAACCGGGGATAGGTAAGGTAGAGATACTCCTTTGCCCGGGTCGTGGCAACGTAGAGCAACCTCCTCTCTTCCTCCCATTGCTCCCCTATCCCCGCAGATGCATGAGGAAAACGACCATCCGCCACTCCGATAATGAAGACTGCTTCAAATTCCAGCCCCTTTGATGAATGAATGGTGGAAAGGATCAGTCGTTTTGTACTGGTCGCGCCCGGGGTTGTTTCCGGTGGGTCAAGGGTTGTATCATCAATAAATTGCTGGAGCTCGTCATATCCCTTCATGATTGAACTAAGCTGATCAAGGTCCTTTTGACGTTTGGGATGATCGTCAGCATAAAGTTGGCAGAAAATCGGCTGGTAATAATTCTGCACCCTCTCGTACAATGCCGAGGGAACCTGTGTGCCAGAGCGCAGTTCAGCAAAAAGATTAACCAGTTTAACAAACGATGCCTTCCATGTTTTCCCGGCCGGATAATTCTCAAGGGCAACGAAGGGGTCGGCTGCTGTACCAATAAAGGAGGTAATTTTCTGGGCAGTTTTCGGCCCAACCTTCTCCAACTGCAGTAAAATCCGATTCCAGGAGAGGTTATCCTGCGGATTTATAAGAATCCGTAGAAAAGCCAGCACGTCCTTCATATGCGCTGACTCAGTAAGTTTCAAGCCGCCGCGTTTTTCAAAATCTATGTTTTCAGCCGACAGTTCCATTTCAAGCTTATAAGAGTGAAACCCTGAACGAAAGAGTACGGCAATATTTTCTATATCAATTCCCTGATGGTGCAACTCTCTAATTGTTTTAACAATAAATCTGGCTTCTTCCCGCTCATCCCGGCCGACAAAAAGCTTAGGTACTATATCTCCTTTAATAGAGGTAAAGAGTGTTTTCGTATATTTTTCCTCGGCATTCCTGATGATATCGTTAGTGAGGGAAAGAATAGGTTGGGTGGAGCGATAGTTTTCTTCAAGTTTAATTACCCTGGTATTCTCGAAAACTTTGGGAAATCGCATGATATTATAAAAATCAGCACCTCTAAAAGAATAAATCGACTGAGAATCATCCCCCACAACCATAACATTGTCGTGGGTGTGCGCTGCCAGACGAATAATATCCGCCTGGATAAGATTGGTATCCTGATATTCATCCACCATTATATGGGAAAATTTTTCAGAGATAATATTACGGACTGTCGGAGATTCCCCAAGAAGACGTTTCCAGTTCACCAGGAGATCATCATAATCCATCAAACCATGATCGAGTTTGAACTCTCCATAATGTTGCTGCAGCTGAAGAATATCCTCAAGATGGTCACTTAGATGGGCATATTGCTCATAAACCAGATCTTCAAGATCCATCGACTTGTTGACGGAACCACTGATCATATTGATAATGGCCCTTTTGGAGGGGAAACGCTTATCCCTCTTCCCCAACCCCAGAGAAGACTTAAGGAGATTGGCAATACCTTCCGCATCGGCCCGGTCAATAATGGTAAATGTCGAACCAAAACCTATCTCGGACCCGTAACGTCGGAGCAGCATGTTGGCAACCCCGTGGAAGGTACCGCCCACTACCCTGTTACAGGTATCGTTGAGTAGTCTTCCTGCCCGCCACAACATTTCCTGACTGGCTTTTCTGGTGAAGGTGAGAAGCAGAATTGATTCAGGAGCGACTCCTTTTTCTATCAGATGGGCTACACGATACACCAGAGTACGGGTTTTGCCGCTGCCCGCTCCGGCAATAACCAGTACAGGTCCATCAGTAGTAGTAACAGCCAGATATTGCGGTTCGTTGAGCTCTTTAAGGTTGATGCCGCGCCCTGTCAATTTTCTGTCTTCTCCAGCGATCTCGGGTTTCATGCGGGCCACTTTAACATAGTGTTTTTCCTGTCGCAACGTCAGTTGACAAAATAGGATGCCCGGTTATATTAGCAAATCGGAATTCCTAGATCCCATGTCTTTTTACTCTTCTCAATATTATTGCACCGGTATAGAAAACGATATGACCTCAGACACATTTGACGCACTTTTTACTGAAGAAACTCTCCGGAAAATATTTCCAAAAGAGAGGACAGACGATTTTTTTGATGCTCTGTTTGGTGATGCGAGCGAAGGTTCTTATGACATTGAACTGGCCTATAGAGGAGCAGATGACAACAGCCTGACCATGGAATTATTATTGCACGAGCGGCCGGACTGCTGCCTTGCATGCAACCTTACCCAGGGACTCCCCCAGGTATTTTCCCGTCATCCGGTTATTGGTGTTGACTCTATAGTCAAAGATATTGATGAACTCATGGGAGACAAAGCCACATGCGGAGAATGGTCACTCGGATATACCGAACAGCGAAGCAGTTCACTCCATGTTATCCCCATAAAGATCGCGCTCCAAAAGGACTAATCCTGCGGGGGAAGTAAACATTTAGAAAGAACCCAAAAGGGCCGATTTGAAACAGTCGGCCTTTTTGATTTTTTATCTATGCAGCTAACTATTTGATTGAAACTCGCGATCGCCCTTCAGCCTTAGCATTATAAAGGACATCATCAGTCCGCTCAAGCCACTGCTTTAACGTTTCGTCTTCTTTCAGCTCCGCAAGCCCGAGGCTGATTCCCAGTTTAGTATTTTCATCTGCCCAGACATTCATTCCATCCACAGCTGCACACAATCTTTCCGCCAGAATCTTACTATTTCGCAAGTCAGTGTTCTCGAGAACAAGAACAAACTCATCCCCACCCATACGAACAAGAAGATCAGTGGAACGTACAGCATGTTTTAAAACATCTGCCACAGAAACCAGCACTTCATCGCCGGCCTGATGTCCAAGATTATCGTTAATATCCTTGAATCTATCAAGATCCATTAGAATCATGGTCAAGGGGCGACAATATCTCCTGGCAGCAGCAATCATGCCGGTTATACGTTCATCAAACACTCGCCTGTTCGAAAGCCCCGTTAAGGGATCGTTGCTGGCCCGCTCGAACAGATCCTCATATGCAAGACCACGTTGTAGTGAATCTGCAAGAATTTCCAGAGAATGGTTTACCAGATCGATTTCTCCACTGCGCAGTTCCTCTCCTTTTTTCAAAATGAGCAGAATACCGGAGTCATCCTTTGTCTCAAAAATCCATTTATAACCATAATGTCCACTCTGATGGATACAGGTACCTTCCGATTGAACATCACTATTGATCAGCTGCTCCGCAAAAGCTATTGTCTTCCTCCTGCGTGGTCCATGGCTTGAACAAAACAGATGCATCTTTTGGCGAACACTATTGCTATAGCCAATCAGTTCATGACTGACCAAGGGCATCAACCAGACGGAATATGCCTCAATCATACCAGCTAAACTCAGTACTCCTGCCATTCTTTCATGCAGCTTATTTATCAGATCAAGGCGTTCGGATTGTCGCTTCAAAGTCTCCAGCTCAACCATGACCTCTTCAATCTCAATTTGCTCCTGCTGTGATGGCAGAAATTGAGGTTCTTTTGTTGAAAAAGTCATGGGTGATATCCTTTTACGTGATACTTCGATCAAAATGTAAGCTGGCAGTATTCTTATCGTCAGGCAAAATAGGAAACTTTACTTCTTTTCCTATCTATTCAATGCACCTTTTATGCCAACTTGGAATATACACATCCATTACCTATCGGCACGCAGCCAACAAATGTATTTTACGTTGTTTTTACAATATGTTAGATAATATTAACAAAATAACAAACCCCATCAAGAAATTCACTCTTAATGAGGTGACCAGGCTATGTCAAAATTTCGACACCAAAAGAAGAGTGAAAGAATGAAAATTTGTTTAATAAATTCCAGGACTGTAGTAATCGTCAATATCAATCAAAAATACAACAACAATACAAATGACTCACCACTCTATTAAAAAAAAAATAGGTCAACTTTTCATGATCGGCTTTGAGGGAAACACCCTTTCAAAGAATGATCCTGTCGCAGTCGATATAGTTAAACGAAATCTGGGGGGAGTAGTCCTCTTTGATACACTGCTTGCCAAAAAGTGTGCAACAAATAATATTATATCTCCGAATCAGGTAGCTGACCTCACCTCAACCCTGCAGGATCTGGCCGATGGTGATCTCCTGATCGCCGTTGATCAGGAAGGTGGGAAGGTAGCCAGACTTAAGGAGCAGCATGGTTTTTCGGCCACTCCCGACGCAGAAACACTTGGCAGGACAGGCGATCCCGGTGAAACAACCCGTTGCAGTCACCAGGTAGCCAAGATGCTTAGTTCCCTGGGAATAAATTTCAATCTTGCACCAGTGGTAGACTTGAATGTTTATAGAAAGAACCCGATAATAGGTGCTTACAACCGCAGCTTTTCGAGTAATCCCGATATTGTATTTGAAAATACAGCCGCATGGATAAAAGCACACAGTCAGGAGGGTATCCTCTCCTGCCTTAAACATTTTCCCGGACACGGCAGTTCCAGACATGATTCCCACCTCGGTTTTGTCGACATCTCTACGACCTGGAGTGAAACTGAGCTACAGCCGTACAGAGACTTCATAGCCAGGGGATACCGGGAAGCTATAATGGTGGGCCATCTCTTTAACTCCAGATTTGACAAGTCTCACCCGGCTACCCTGTCATATGCCACATTAAACGGAATTTTGCGTCGGCAACTGGGACACAAGGGCGTTATCGTCTCAGATGATATGCAGATGCGAGCCATCACCGATCAGTACGGTTTGGCTGAATCATGCTGCAGAGCAATTGCAGCTGGAGTAGATTTGTTGATAATCGGCAACAATCTCTGCTATGACCCTCATATTTTGGAGAAAGTACAGGCAGAAATTCTCAAAGCACTGGCCGACGGAAAATTGACTGAAGAAAGAATTGAAGAGGCATGGCGTCGCACCCAGTACTTCAAATTTTTGAGGAAGGAAGAGAATGTACCAAAATAAAGTCCAGACACATTCGGTAGCTGTAGGGTATCTCCTCTGGATACTCGGATTTTTAGGAGCCCACAGATTTTACTATGGCAAACAGCTCAGTGGGACAATCTACTTTTTTACCCTCGGCCTGCTGTTTATAGGATGGATTATTGATCTCTTTCTCATCCCGGGTATGAATGAAAAAGCTGATATCCGATTCTACCAGGGTGAGCTTGATTATAATGTCTCCTGGCTGCTGCTGGCATTTCTTGGTCTTTTTGGTATCCACAGGATGTATATGGGGAAATGGATTAGCGGCCTTATCTATCTTTTAACAGGAGGTTTGTTTGGCATAGGCTATATCTATGACCTATGGACTTTGAATGACCAGATAAGCCTGATTAACAGCTCTGAGAGTTAGCTTTCCTGAAGTTATTCAGGCCCAACCTGGAACTCTTTCCCCCTTTTGCTTGACTGCAACACTGACAATCGTTATTTATTACTTGATCTACGTATGAAACTCATCAAATTCTGTAAAAACAGGCTTAATACCCTGACATCAAAAGGAAAAAATCCTGCATAATTGTCATCCCCGCAAGGCGGGGAACCAGTTACGAGCAGGATCGCTGGATTGGCATAGGAATGACGAAGAAAGGAAGTTTTTTACGAGTCCATTATCTCTTAACCATATCAAAACAAAATGAAATTCCACTGCAAAGATCAGACAGCTGCTTCCCCGGAACGTCCTGAAATTGACTATCCCTGCACCTGGGTTTATAAAGTGATAGGCCAGAATCGCACCCTGCTGAAAGAAGTTATAATTACAGCCTGCGCACCGGAAGATGTCTCAATCAGCCATTCTAATGCCAGCTCTGGTGGGAAATACCACAGCCTCAATGCTGAACTTACCGTCAAGGACGAAGCAACCAGACTTGCAATTTATGAATCCTTAAAATGCCATCCAGTGGTAAAACTCGTATTGTAATTGGTGATATTGAAATGACAACTGAATCCCCTGAAAAAAAGCCGCAGATTATCACCGCCCTGCGGGAGGGGGTTGGTTTGGTTCAAATGGTTTTATTCAAAGAAATAAAGGCTGAACTGATAAAAAGTCAGCCATCGAAAGACCCGACCTTCCTGTCAATGCTTGCCGGCTCAATGACCAACGAAGTGTTTGCTACCCGGAACCCGGCAGAGAAATTTGTCCTTTTCAGAAAAGAAAACCGGGCAGAAATTGAACAGGGACTCCTGAGCCTGGCCACAGAGATGCCTCAACTCTGTGAAAAAATTACAGATGCCCTTCGCATCCAGACCCTTTGCGACCACCAGGAGGGGGAGGACAGCTCCGCAGTTCTTGTCAAGGCAAAGGAACTGGGTATTCTGGTAGAGGAAAGGGAGATTCCCCTTCCTTCAACCTTCATGACCAGCGTCAGATTGCTTGGAGAAGAGCATAACCTCATAATTCCACCTGTTCAGATTACTCCGGAGCAGGATCAATCGATAGTTCACTAAGCTGACTTTCTACCGAAGCCTCACACGAGTAACTCCCCTTACGGAATTGCACACAAAAAGTGCGTCCGCGGATTTTATCATCTCTTTGGTAAAAATCTCCTCGACCAGCACCACAGACCGTTCACCAAGTAATTTATCACGCATCACTCCTGCAAGCAGGCCACATTCAACAGGAGGTGTCAGGTAGCTGCCCTGATAATAAATTATAATGTTGGAGATGCACCCTTCTGTAACCTGCCCAGCCCCATTACAGAACAGTAAGTCAAACAGTCCCTGCTGCCGGGCGTTTTCGTACTCCTCGTCATACATTTTCCTCACGGTTGTCTTATGAAAACACCATGGGGAATCGGTCTCCGTGTTCCGCTCGGAAAAATCTACCAGAGGCATCTCATAAATCTTTTCAGTTAGTGGATCGGGTGGGAGCGTCGTAACTGCAGGTGGGTCACAAGACATCGTTGCCAGTGACACCCTCCCATCCTTTTTCAGCATGAGACGTACCCGGTTGTTACCATTGCTAAAAGACAACTCTTCCTCACGAAGTCGCTGCCTGATCAGGCCAATATCAAAAGAAAACTTAAAAAACCGGGAACTGGCCTTAAGTCGCTTCAGGTGGGAATCCAGGAGCCAGTACCCATTATCAGGATGCCAGAGGATTGTCTCAAAAAGTGTGAAATCGGGTTGAGCATGGGTAAGAAACCTTCCCTTTAACAGTGTTTCTTCCCACTCCTCCTGCGGATCGGAATCGTGGGTAATACCGGCACCAATCCCCATTTCCCCACTATTCCCGTGCAGCAGAACGGTTCGAATCGGCACATTAAAAACAGCAGTACCACCCGGACCCAGATACCCAATAGCACCGGTATAAACGCCACGCTGCTCTTTCTCAAGTTCGTCGATTATCTCCATGGTACGGATCTTTGGAGCACCGGTAATCGATCCACAGGGAAATAAAGCCCTGAAGAGATCAACAAGATCAATGTCTCCCATCCCTGCAGCCGACCCCCGGGCACTGATTGTTGAGGTCATCTGCAGCAAACTTTCATAAGATTCAATATCAAAAAGCGAATCGACTGCAACCGTGCTTTGACCATGACCATGCATCAGCCGTGCAAGATCATTTCGCAGCAGATCGACAATCATCACATTTTCACTTCTGTTTTTAATATCATTTTGCAGTTGTTTACTGTAAGCCCTTTCCTCTGTACCATTCCGTCCTCTTATTGCCGTTCCTTTCATTGGGCGAACGGTAATCCCAGAACGGTTCTTCCTGAAAAACAGCTCAGGGGAGAAGGAAAGCATCCTCTCGTCTCCCTTCCGGATATAGGCACCGTAAGCCACCGATTGATTTCTACGCAGATCCAGATATAACTTTTCCGGGCAGCCATGAAAGTCAAAAAGCAGTTTCATGGTATAGTTGACCTGGTATGTATCGCCGGCAGCAATGTACTCCCTGACTCTTTCAAGGGCTTTGAGGAACTCTTCTTTATCCATATTGGATCGAAGATCGGTAATTGCGTACACATCTGAATCTGCAACTAAACCCTGATACTGCGGCAGACTGTTTTCACCCGTCTGATGATTAAATTTAAGCGGTTTTTTAAAAACCCCAAAATCGGCAATTATCCCTCCGCTGTTGCTGCATGTTCTGCCTTTTATATCTATTTTTCCCTCAAGAATAGCACCGAATTCATACCCTGCCCATCCCGCCAGATAGTAACCTCTTTCCAGATAGAGCTGCAGTTCCCCGAGGTACTCCTCCAGATTATCACCAACTCTGCATACCATTCTGTCAATTGGGTCTATAAACAGAAATGACTTAATATTTTCGTTATCAGGCCGCGAGGTGTCAAGGAACACAAACTCCTTTACATCGTGAAGGAACCCCAACAAATTTTCCAGTGCCGGATTTTGCATTGTATACATGCGACTACCTTTTTCAAAACAGACATGAATGAGACCAGCTCTCTCCTGACCTGACCGTTAATTGGTATTATTTATATTACCAATCAACATTACTCATTCATTTTTTATAAGATCCTAAGTAGCCTGTTTTACAGGCCATAAAAATATCTCTGTATTAGTTGTAATTCGGTCTATCTTGTACTATTATCACCCGATATTGCTTACATACCAACACTTACCTCTTACTACCATAGAAATTATTTCTTGATGGTGTCATAAAAAGTCTTCATCTTGTTCGTTGTTACAATTTTTCTATTATTACAATGTACCCTATGTACGTTGTAATAATAGAAAAATTGCACGCCTCCAAAATGAAGCTTTTTACTTATCCATCGAAACTGAGGTTTTTACGAGTTTATCATTTATTACTTATCAAAAAGAAGTAATTAACAGTCACCAGAAAGGAGATCAAATCATGTCACGAAAAATGGTTACGATTGACGGCAACCAGGCGTGCACCCATGTCGCTTATGCAACCAGTGAAATAATTACACTCTATCCCATTACTCCATCAACTCCGCTGGCTGCGGAAGCGGATATGAAATCCGCCTCCCTGCAGAAAAATATCTGGGGAACGACTCCAATAGTCAACCAGATGCAGTCTGAAGCCGGTGTCGCCGGGTCAATCCACGGCTCACTGGCAACAGGTGCCCTCTGTACTACTTTTACCGCGTCTCAGGGTCTGCTGTTGATGATCCCCAACATGTATAAAATTGCCGGTGAACTGACCCCTACTGTTTTTCATGTTACTGCACGGGCAATAGCCTGTCAGGGGCTTTCAATTTTCGGCGACCATTCAGATGTATACTCTGTAAGACAGACCGGCTGGGGAATACTCGGCTCCCAAAATGTTCAGGAAGCGATGGATATGTCACTCATTGCGACCCAGGCCTCCCTGGCATCCCGCATCCCCTTTATCCACTTTTTTGACGGGTTCCGTACCTCCCACGAGATTCAGAAGATTGAAGAACTGACCCAGGATGATATGCGTGCCGTAGTCGACGAAGAGTTCATTTTCGAACACAGGAAAAGAGCTCTCACCCCTGATGACCCAACCATCAGGGGTACAGCCCAAAACCCGGATGTATACTTTACCGGACGGGAAACAGTCAATAAATATTACAATGCGGTTCCTGCAATAGTACAGGAAACCATGAACACGTTTGCTGCCGTTACCGGCCGCCAATATCATCTTTTTGATTACCACGGAGCTCCCGACGCTGAAAATGTTGTCGTCATGATGGCCTCAGGATGTGAGACTGTTGCCGCCACCATTGACTACCTCGTTTCCCAAGGTGAAAAGGTCGGTATGATTATAGTTCGTCTCTACCGTCCATTCGACTGCAGGGCCATGGTGAACGCCCTGCCGTCCACCGTTGAACGAATTACTGTCCTGGACAGAACAAAAGAGCCCGGTGCAGCCGGAGATCCACTCTACGTTGACGTTCGTACAGCAATTGGCGAGGCTGTTGAAACAAACAGTTCCGCCTACCTGCCGATCATCCTTGCAGGAAGATACGGTCTCGGTTCGGCAGAGTTTACACCTGCCATGGTCAAGTCCGTCTTTGATAACATGAGTTCCATGGCACCTAAGCACAAATTCTGCGTCGGTCCACACGATGATGTAACCTTCACCAGTCTTGACTATGACTCTTCGTTCAATATTGAAGGTGATGATGTTTACCGGGCAATGTTTTACGGGCTTGGTTCTGACGGTACAGTGGGTGCAAATAAAAATACTATTAAAATTATCGGCACCGAAACCGACAACTCCGCCCAGGGATATTTTGTTTATGATTCTAAAAAATCGGGTTCTATCACAACAAGCCATCTGCGATTTGGCAAGAACCCTGTGGTCGCTCCCTATCTGATCAATAAGGCAAACTTCATCGCCTGCCATAACTTTACCTTCCTGGATCAGGTTGATATGCTCTGTAATCTTGAGGACAGCGGCACTTTCCTGCTCACCACTAATTTTGACAAAGATACTGTATGGGAGCATCTGCCCAATCAGGTTCAACAGGATCTTATCACCAAAAAGGCTAAGTTCTATATCATAGACGCTGTCTCCTTAGGGCTTGCATTAGGCTTAGGTGCCCGTATCAACATGATCATGCAGACCGCGTTCTTCCTGATTTCAGGCATCCTGACCCAGGAGGAAGCTATTGATGCAATCAAAAATGCCATCAAAAAGACCTACGGCAAAAAAGGTGATAAGGTTGTGCAGATGAACTACGATGCCGTTGATGGTGCAATCAAAAACATTGTAGAAGTATCTCTCAGTGACAAAATTGATGGCCACGAGATGCCTCCTACTGTACCCGAACACGCCACTGACTTCGTAAAAGAAGTAACCGCAAAGATCATTGAAGGTAAAGGGACTGAACTGAAGGTTTCCCAGATACCGGCAGACGGAACCTGGCCAACTGCAACCACCCAGTATGAGAAAAGAAACATCGCTGTTGCCGTACCAAAATGGCTGCCAGAGAATTGCATCCAGTGTGGACAGTGTGCACTCGTCTGTCCACATGCTGCAAACCGTATCAAGATTGTTCCCGAGGTGAAAGATGCTCCGGAAAGCTTCCTGTCAAAAGATGCTATAGGTAAAGCCTTTAAGGGACAGCAGTTCGCACTGCAGATTTTCACGGAAGACTGCTGTGGCTGCACCCTCTGTGTCAGTGTATGCCCCGCAAAGAACAAAGCCCTTGAAATGATAACAAACGATGAGGAATTGAAGTTGGTTCAGTCTGCCAACGTAGACTACTTCCTCTCCCTTCCTGAAATTAATCCGGCCGATATCAACCTGGCCACAGTAAAGGGCAGTCAGCTGATGAGACCTCTCTTTGAGTTCTCCGGTGCCTGCGCCGGCTGCGGTGAAACACCCTATGTCAAGCTGCTTTCCCAGATGTTTGGCGACAGAATGTATATAGGCAACGCCACCGGTTGTTCCTCTATTTACGGCGGCAACCTGCCCACAACGCCTTACTGCAAACGTGACGATGGACGGGGACCCACCTGGGCAAACTCCCTGTTTGAGGATAATGCGGAGTTCAGTGCAGGAATGCGGACCACCGTCAACAAACTGGGAGGGCAGGCTGCAGAATTACTGACCAGTACGGTTGATTCCGGTTTAGTAAGCCGGGAAGATGCCGCCGCCATCCTTGATGCGGATCAGGTAACCCAGATGGACATTGAAGCTCAACGAGGTCGCATAGCAGAACTCAATACTGCTCTTAAAGCCAGTAGTGATACTGTTGCTAAACGTCTCCTGCACCTTACAGACTTCCTGGTGAAAAAATCAGTGTGGGCATTTGGTGGTGACGGCTGGGCCTATGATATCGGCTACGGCGGACTGGATCATGTTCTCGCCTCAGGTGAGAATGTTAATATCCTGGTAATGGATACTGAAGTCTACTCCAACACCGGCGGACAGATGTCCAAATCAACCCCGAGGGCTGCTACCGCTCAATTTGCCTCAAGCGGCAAGAAAATGCCCAAGAAAAACATGGGTATGATCTTCGCCACCTACGGCAATGTGTACGTGGCACAAATCAGCCTGGGTGCCAATCCCGGCCAGGCCATCAAAGCTCTAGCAGAAGCGGAAGCATATGACGGTCCATCTCTGGTCATAGCCTACTCTCACTGCATCAACCACGGCATCAATATGGCTCTCGGGCTTGAGCAGCAGAAGAAAGCCGTCGCCTGCGGTCACTGGCCACTCTACAGATTCAATCCAAGTCTGGAAGACCATGGTAAAAATCCAATGATAATCGACTCCAAGGAGCCCAAAATTAAATTTGAAGAATACGCTCTTGGAGAAAACCGCTACCGCATGCTCAAGCTCGTCAACCCGGAAAATGCTGATAAGCTTATGGCGGAATCACAGAAGGATGTCAGCAAGGGCTGGAAATTTCTCAACAGCCTGGCAACTGCTCTGGAGCCTGAAAAAGAGCAGGAGCAGGAATAATATCTCTTTTTCTTCCCCCTTAGCCGCGGGTTAAGGGAAAAAACAAAAAGGCCGGGTGGTGATTAACCGCCCGGCCTTTCTTATTCCGCCCTATCTTCCCCGCAAACATGCGTTCCCCGCCAACCCGAATATGTTCGAATTTATTCGTTAACCTTCTCGATACTCACAAATTGAAGTTTACGACTGATACCATTTTGGTTGGAGTACTCTATCAGTTTGAGTATATTGGAAATATGTGAACTTTCGGCCAAGATAATTTTTTAAATATAATGGCCGCTACCTTATCAGAAACAAGCCTACCTCTATATCCCTTTTACTCGTTTTGTTTTGTAAGTGAAAAGCTATGATGGTGAGAGAGCATGGTTGATAGTGTAGTATCAGGCAGGTTACCTAACACCTTTCCCGAAATGATAAGCAACAATAATCTGGAAACATCTTTGAATTCAGAGGGCTTTTTTCTTGTTAGGCTAGCCTGGGCTTTCTGAAGGTTAAGACACCTTTTTATGTTGCTAGGTTTCTGGGCAGATTATTACATATTTACAGATATTCAGTAGCATTATTAAATCTCATGTTTGTTATCAAGTACCTTCCGGATCACCGTTGCAAGATCTTTCTTTGTAAGTGGCTTTAACATAAACTCTCTTATACCGATAGATTTAGCTTTTTCCTCCGAGATAATACTTGAGTAGCCAGTATATAGAATAATGGGAATATCAGGGCGAATCTGTAGTATTCTCCTGGCGAGATCAATATCAGTCATACCAGGCATCATCTGATTTGATCGGCAAAAACTAGGCTGAATGTATCTGACTAAACCTGAAAGTTATAGGTCTTGGCTTGGGGAATCTTATTTTACCCAACAGACTATTAACATAAGAATATTTACCGCCCTGAAAATCTGTTTTCAATATACTCCATCTCTAAATATCTACAATTTGTGCACAAGAACTGAAAAGAAACTGTAGCGTTCTACCGTTCCGGCAATCAGAATATCTGCATTAAACATTGTTGCTTTGCACCTCACTCCCTCCTTTTTTTAGATCAAATGTAAAAATCAAATGAATTTCGCCTGGACTATAGCGATTGTGTCATCGACCCCGGTGACCCCAAAAGGAGAACTTCATCTTTTTTATATTGACAAAAGACAACCGACCGGGATACTGTGATTACTATAATTGGTATCCTATTACTATAATAGTAAAACTGGTGGCGTATGGTATCACAAAATTCATACTTTTCGAAAACCCTGGAAAAAGGCTTGAAAATTCTCGCCTTGTTCAACCAGGATATCCCAGCCTTGAGTCAGACAGAAATAGCCAAGAAGACGGGGGTGAACATGACCTCAACGTATCGATATATCAACACCCTTGTGGAGATGGGGTATCTCGATAAAGATGAATCGACCAAACTCATTCGACCGTCAATTTTCTGCCTCGCTTTTTGCAATAATCTTATGCGGGCCACCGATCATCGTCATCTAATCAAAACAATCGTCGACGATATCTATAGTCGCTGCAATATGACAATTGATGTAGCACTATGCGTTGATGACAACATGATGAGGATCTATCATCGGGAAGCCGCAGATACCCTGACCTACAGCCTGCCAGATTTTACCAGGAATTGTCTGCATAACACGGCGCTGGGCAAAGCCTACCTGTCCTCTTTGCCTGAAAATGAATTGTCTGCAAGAATCGACCAATTGCAATTGAC
This sequence comes from Desulfobulbaceae bacterium UBA2775, assembly GCA_002352445.1. Lineage (GTDB taxonomy): Bacteria > Desulfobacterota > Desulfobulbia > Desulfobulbales > Desulfocapsaceae > Desulfomarina. The sequence continues at coordinate 8,126 of DEIL01000285.1, read as the reverse complement.
TACCAAAACAGCACATACCATCGTTAAAAGGAACACCCTGCATAAAGAACTGATGAACGCAAAACGGCTGGGCTATGCCATGAATATCGAGGAGTATCTTCCAGGACTCATTGCTATCGCCGCCCCCCTGGTCAATCCCCTTAACCACCACGGGATAGGCGCCGTTTCCTTCGATTTTTCAGTATTGCAGCAAGATGCTGCCGAGATTGAAGAACTATACACTCAGATGATCGTCGATCTCGCTGCCAGAATATCAACAACTATCCCTCTGGATGGCAAGATTCATCAATAAATTTATACAGCAACATATCGGGACTTATAGAATGAAAAAGGTAGCTAACTCGAACCCTCTCTTTTACCAGACCAGTTCGGTTACCCCTATTGTTTCACGGGCAGAAGGTATTTATATCTGGGATGAATCTGGAAATCGATATATCGATGGCTCTTCCGGCGCCGTTATCTCTAACATCGGCCACAACGATCCCAAAATCCTTGCTGCCATCAACACCCAGGCAAAATCGACTTTTTTTACCTATCGGACTCAATTTGAAAACCGGCCTGCTGTGGATCTGGCAATAAAGCTTGTCGATCATTCCGCGCCCCATCTTGAACGGGTTTTCTATGTTTCCGGTGGATCTGAGGCTGTTGAATCGGCTATCAAGCTTTGTCGCAGTTATTTTTACAGCCGGGGAGAAGGAAATCGTCATATTTTCATTAGCAGAGCTCCTTCCTATCACGGATCGACCATCGGAGCTTTGGCACTGACCAGTTATGCTCCCCTGGAAATACCGTATCGGCCCCTGCTTAACTCCTGTCCGAAAATACCGGCACCGACCTGCTACCGTTGCCATTATCAAAAGACCTATCCAGATTGTGGGCTGGCTTGCGCGCATGCCCTGGAGACAGCTATCCGAGAGCAGGGCCCTGAAAATGTCGCAGCTTTTGTGGTTGAACCCATTGGCGGTGCCAGCACTGGTGCCCTGGTGCCACCAGAAGACTATTTTGGCATTATTCAGGAGATCTGTCAGCGCTATGGCATTCTTTTGATCCTCGACGAAGTAATGTCAGGATTCGGCCGCACCGGCAAACTCTTTGCCTATGAACATTGGGATGTGGCTGCTGATATTGTCGCTCTGTCCAAGGGGATGGCGTCAGGATATTACCCGTTAGGTGCAATAATGGTCAGGGACAGAATCGTCCAGACCGTTCTGGACGGTGAGGGCTTTCCCCATGGACACACCTACGCAGGGAACCCGATGGCCTGTGCTGTTGGACTTGCTGTTTTTGACCGCATCGTCGAGGGTGGGCTTATTGATAATGCCGCCCTAATGGGCAAAAGGCTCAAAAACGGACTGACTACACTTGCAGAAAAATTTCCAATTATAGGTGAAGTACGTGGCAGAGGATTGCTGCTGGCACTCGAGTTTGTTCAGGATCAGGAAAGTCGGCAAACCTTTGCTGAAAAGTTACAGGTAAACGACATGGTAACAGCCCAGGCTTTTGCGGAGGGGCTTGTCATCTATCCTCGACGGCCGATCAACGGGTTGTCTGGGGATCATGTGCTGATTGCCCCTCCGCTGATAGTCACTTCTAATGAAGTCGATGAAATTCTGATTAAATTGGACACAGCATTGGCAAGAGTAATGTCATTGTTGGGTTGAAAAACCATATTATCAGGATAATCCAGGAATCTAGAGTTACAGGGATCGCCTTTGCGACCCCACCAATAATAAAAGACCATAGAAAGGAGATCAACAATGCGTAAAATGACAACACTAATTATTAGCCTGATAGCCGGTATGATGCTTTTCCAGACAAGTTTTGCTGATGACTTGGTGAAGGTAAAAGAGAAAGGTAAAATCGCAATGGCTATGAGCGGCCAATATCCACCCTTTAATTTCGTAGACGACAAGAATAATTTAACCGGTTTTGATGTGGAGATAGGTCAGGAGATCGCTAAAAGAATAGGTGTTACCGGTGTGCCTATGACTACAGCCTGGGACGGTATTATTGCAGGGTTGCTGGCCAACAAATATGAACTGATCTGCGGTAGCATGGCCATTACCGAAGTTCGACTCAAATCCATCGATTTTTCTGACCCTTACTACCGCTCCGGTGCTCAGCTCTTTGTAAAAAAAGATTCGTCGATCAAATCTATTGCAGAAATGAAAGGCAAAAAGCTCGGCGTCACCCTGGGAACAACCTATGAACAGTGGGTCAGAAAAAATGTGGTCGATGTTGATATCCGCACCTACAAAGGTGTCCCAGATATGGTTTTAGAGGTCGGCAACGGCCGTATAGATGGGTTTATCTCAGACAAAATCGTCGGTGCATTGGCTATTAAAAATAAAGGAGTCCCCATCCAACTTGCCGGAGACCTTCTCTATGAAGAAAAAATGGGTATTGCACTGCGACAGGGTAATGGTCCCCTGAAAGCAGCCATCAATACTGCTCTTACCGCCATGAAGGCAGACGGCATGTACAAAGACATCTCGATGAAATGGCTGGGGCTTGACGTCCGCTGAGAATTATTTACCCCGTCTGCCTGGTATTATTCCCTGTTTTTTAGATCCCAGCGATCCTGAAAGGATTGCTGGGGCCTCGCTTTTACCTCGCAGCAATCATACTCAGACCAAAGGGTGCAACCATGCTCGATTGGAACATCATTATTCACTATTTCCCCTTCCTCCTCAAAGGGGCATTGCTGACCTTGCAGATAGCCATCCTGTCCTTAGTGCTGGGACTTGCCTTCGGACTGGGTGCCGCTCTCTGCAAACTAACACGAAATCCCTTCTTACGCTGGCCGGCAATCTTTTATGTCTGGCTTGTTCGCTCCACACCTCTTCTGGTTCAGTTATTTATAATCTATTTCGGCTTTCCCCAAATGGGGATCGATCTGGGACCATTTTGGTCAGGGGTCCTCGGTCTTGCTCTCAATGTTGGGGCCTACAATGCCGAAACCATACGCGGTGGTATCGTCTCTGTCCCCGCCGGTCAGACGGAGGGCGCCCGGTCGCTGGGCATGAGTGGAGCACTGACGATGCGCAGAATTATTCTGCCTCAGGCCTTACGAATTATAATTCCGCCGCTGGGCAACAACTTTATCATTCTGATCAAAGACACCTCACTCGTTTCGACAATAACTTTAGTTGAACTAACCCTTACCGCCCAACGTTTCATTGGCTCCACATATAAACCCTTTGAGATGTACCTGATGGCAGCGGCCCTCTACGCTGTAATGACATCCACCGCCAGCCTGCTCCTCAGCTGGCTAGAAAAACGCACCCGCAACGAGGCTCGTTAATCATGGAATCGCAAGCTCAAAGCTCAACAAACACACCTATGTTAAAAATCGATAATCTGCATAAAAGTTTCGGCAAGCTGGCCGTCTTGAATGGTGTCAACCTGGAGGTGGAACAGAGTCAAGTGCTGGTCATTATAGGACCAAGCGGCTCAGGAAAGTCGACACTGCTCCGTTGTGTCAACCATCTGGAGGCACCTACTGATGGTGAGATTTATCTGGAGGGCCAGCTTATTAACGATAAAAACAAAAATCACCAGGCCTTCGAAAAACATATCAATCACGTCCGATGCAAAATGGGCATGGTGTTTCAGCAATTCAACCTTTTTCCGCATATGACTGTGCTGGAAAATGTGATGGAAGCACCGGTACATGTCCTCAAAAAGGAAAAATCCATAGCGCGGGATATTGCCCGCTCATTGCTGGACAAGGTGGGCCTACTAGAAAAGACCGAAGCGTATCCACTCATGCTTTCCGGAGGTCAACAACAGCGGGTAGCTATTGCCAGGGCATTGGCCATGGAGCCAAATGTGATGCTGTTCGACGAAGTGACCTCCGCCCTGGATCCAGAACTCGTTGGCGACGTCCTTCGGGTAATGGAGGATCTCGCCAGGGACGGCATGACCATGCTGGTGGTGACCCACGAAATGGGTTTTGCCGAAAAAGTAGGAGACCGGGTGATCTTCATGGCCGATGGGGTAGTTGTCGAAGATGCCCCACCCAAGGAAATGTTCAGTAATCCAAAAGAAATAAGGACAAAACAATTTTTAGCCGAAATCCTGCAATGATAGACAAGGTAACAACAATCGACAATGCTTTGAGAGGAGTGACTGACGGTCAGGTAGTCATGGTCGGGGGCTTCGGGGTACCCGGTACGCCTTTTCTTCTCATTGAAAGTCTGCTCCGTCTGAACTTTGTAGAACTGACCTTAATCAAGAATGAAGCCAACGAGGCTGGTCTAGGGGTTTCAAAACTCATAGAAGAAGGCAGAGTCAAACGGCTTATTACCTCTCATCTAGGGTTAAATGGTACAGTCATCTCTATGATGAATGCAGAGGATATTACAGTGGATTTTTTTCCACAGGGCATTTTGGCGGAAAAAATCAGGGCCGGTGGTGCCGGACTGCTGGGCATTGTGACGGACATCGGCATAGATACCATCCTGCGACAGGGGAAACAGATCATAAAACTCGATTCAGGCGAAGGAATAGTGGAGCCGGCTCTTCGTGCCGATATCGCTCTCGTGCATGCAGCCAGGGCGGACAGAGCCGGGAATCTGGTCTATGAAAAAAGTGCTCGTAATTTCAATCCGCTGATGGCCACCGCGGCCGATCTAGTTGTTGCCGAGGCTGAACTTATTGTCGAGGTTGGCGAGATACCACCCGATCAAATTCACACTCCCGGAGCTTTTGTTGACCATGTAATAAAGATAGAGGAACTCCTTCCAGAGTACGGAGTATTGCAACATCATGTGCGTTGACCCAAAGGAAAAAATCGCCTGCAGAGCAGCCAAAGAGATCAGCTCCGGTCAGGTTATAAACCTGGGAATAGGCATTCCAACACTCATCCCAACCTTCCTGTCCTCCGATATATCGGTGACCTTTCACTCGGAAAACGGAATCATCGGTGCGGGTGGTTTCAGCAGATCAGGAGAAGCCGACCGCAACCTGATCGATGCCGGAGGGACATATATTTCGACAGTTCCCGGGGCAGCCTTTTGTGACTCCTCCCTCAGCTTTGCTCTGATAAGGGGTGGGCGACTTGATCTGTCTTTTCTCGGAGCCTTAGAACTTTCAGAAAAAGGTGATCTGGCCAATTGGATTATCCCCGGAAAGTTTGCCCCGGGAATCGGTGGAGCGATGGAGTTGGCCCAGAAGGCCAGACGACTGGTGATAACCACGACCCATACCACCAGCAAAGGCGCCCCAAAGATCCTCCGGAGCTGTAAACTTCCATTGACAGCGCCTAACTGTGTCGACTTGATCATCACCGAACTGGCCGTCATCCGGGTATCTTCTGCCGGGTTGGTACTCGAAGAAATCGCTTTGGAGACCGACCTTGAGAGCGTTGTTCGTCTGACAGATGCACCGCTTTCAGTGTCAGATAATCTGTCGACTTTTTAGTGGTCATCCACGGAGAAAAATTGCATGAATGAGCAAGAAAAAAAGATCATTGATTGTGTTAACAGTCTCCACGATGATATTATCGACTTCACGACACGACTGGTGGCACAGCCAAGCACCCTTGGCAACGAGGTCGGAGTAGTTGAGGTTATGACCGAGGAATTAGGTCGGCTTGGTTTTGCCACTTCTCAGATACCACTCAAAAGTGAGTCATTGATAAATCACCCAGGTTTTGCACCGGTGCCGTGGTCCCTTGATGGACGTAACAACGTGATCGGTACCCTCAAGGCCGCTTCCCACGGTGGTCGCAGCGCCTTGTTCAACGGTCATCTTGATGTTGTCAATGCAGGCAATCCAGATTTTTGGCAGCAAAATCCCTATACCCCGACAATTGTCGACGGCTGGCTCTATGGCAGGGGAGCTGGTGATATGAAATCAGGGGTGGCAGCCATGACATATGCTGCCCACGCCATAGGCAAGGCTGGTTTTGGGTTGTGCGCGTCGCTGACAGTTGAGGCGGTCATTGAGGAGGAGTGCAGCGGTAATGGCGCCGTAGCCTGCCTGGCAGCCGGCCACGATGCCGACGCAATACTGATACCCGAGCCATTCGGCCCTACCATCCTCACCGATCAGCTGGGGGTTCTCTGGTTTAAAGTGCGTCTTTCAGGCAGGCCAACCCATGTACTGGCGGCCCCGACCGGCGTCAATGCAATCGAAAAATGTTATTCTTTAATCAGGGCTTTGCGGCACCTGGAAGAGCAACTCAACCTGGCAGACAGACCAGCAAGTTACAGCGGTAAAGAACACCCAATTAATCTCAATATCGGTATAATCGATGGTGGTGACTGGCCCTCGACCGTGCCTGCTGAAGCGAGTTTTCATGCCCGGCTGTCATTTTTCCCTGGAGTTACCTATTCTGAAACTTGCAGTTTAATCGAGGCAACTATCAGCAAGGCAGCTGCAGGGGATGACTGGCTGCGGAACAATAAACCCACCCTCGAATTTTATGGTTTTCGCTCAGAGGGTCACAGCTTACCCCGAGACATACCTGCGTTCACCGTACTTGACAGCTGTCACGAGAGCCTGACCGGCCAAACTGCCGAAACGTACATTTCCACCTGCACCACCGACCTGCGTGCCTTTCACTGGTTCGGCAAAGGGCAACCCACTTGCTTTGGGCCAGTAGCTGAAAACATCCATGGCACTAACGAAAGGGTCAATCTGGAAAGTGTGATGCATGTGGCTCGAACCTATGCCCTGTTCCTGGCGCGCTGGTGCTTACTGACCGAGTAATTCCTGATTAAACTACCTGGAGAAAGAGTCCCATGAACGAAGTTGTTATCGCTGAATATTTAAGATCTGCTCAAACCCGCTCACGTCCTTCTGACCCCGAGCGGGACTGGTTTCACCAGCTACGGGCAGACGATTTGCTTGCCCTTCTCATTCCGGCCCTACTCAAACAGGCGAAAGTTAGCTCGAACGAAGTCGGTGATCTGCTTGTCGGCTCCGCACTGGGTGTTTCTGAACAATGGACTTTCGGTGGTAGAATGCAAGTGTTACTGGCGGCTATGGATGCACGGGTTCCCGCCCGATTCATCGACCAACAGTGCGGTTCGGGAATGGCCGCAATACAGATCGGCTTCATGGAAATAGCCACGGGATTTGCCGATATCGTCCTTGCCTGTGGGATGGAACACATGACCCGTGTGCCCATGGGCCCTACCCTCTTTGACAGCGGGGCTATGTCAGTTAATCCGGCACTGTATAGTGATGAAAAGTATGCTGAATGGGACATGAACACCATCATGAATATGGGTCTCACAGCGGAAAATCTTGCCGAACAGGCTAGTATCTCCAGGCAGGATATGGATCTCTGGACCATCCGCTCCCACCAGCGGGCAGCTGAAGCCACGCAATCCGGTTTCTTTGCCGGAGAGATCCTGCCAATTGCTGCAAAACAAGCTGACGGTAGTATCATGAATGTCGACCAGGATCAGGCAATACGCCCGGAAACCGATCTGGAAGGGACCAGCAGTCTTAAAACTATTTTCCGTGCCGAAGGGACGATTACAGCTGGCAATTCCTCACCGCTCAGTTCCGGGGCTGGGGCTATGTTGCTCATGTCGGCCGAGACTGCAGCTCATAAAAAAATTCAACCGCTTGCCACAATCCGCTCCATCGGGTTCGCCGGGGTTGACCCTACCTTGATGGGAATTGGCCCAGTTCCAGCGACCCAAATGGCTCTAAGTAAAGCCGGACTACAAGTGGAAGATATCGATCTATGGGAGATCAACGAGGCTTTCAGTGTCGTTGTTCTCAATTGCATCAGAGAACTTGGCATCGACCCCGAACAGGTGAATATCCATGGTGGCGGGATAGCCCTGGGCCATCCCCTAGGAGCTACCGGTATTCGTTTAGTTGGCACCCTGGCCCGGATTTTGACTGAACAAAATTGTCGATTCGGCTGTGCCACTGCATGTATTGGCGGTGGTCAGGGCATCTCTATTATTCTTGAGCGAATCGAATGAGGGGAGACGTTAATAGTGGAAACCAAACTTTTGCGCTATCTCACTTTATAGATAAGAGGGTAATTAAAAAAGTAGTGTAGACAGTCGTTCTTCATGATGTGCTTCAAACTCGATCATACTAAAAAATCTGCCCGAAAGGGAGTATTCTGACACGTTTAAGACACCCAAATTACT
>DEIL01000270.1 GCA_002352445.1 Desulfobulbaceae bacterium UBA2775 | reverse complement strand
AGCTCTTGGAGAAAAAGGAGCCTCTGAAAGGGCGGCAAACGTAGTTCTGAACATGTTAACGTATAGAAGCTGATGGAAGACGAACATTTTTCCACAGAACCGATTAAAATTGAAATTGATGGTACTCTCGATTTACATACATTTTCTCCCAAAGATTTAAAATACCTGATCCCGGATTATCTGGATGAATGTTATAAGCGAGAAATATTCCAGGTGAAAATCATCCATGGCAAAGGGAAGGGGAACCTGAGGCGTTCTGTTCATGCTCTTCTTGAGCGCAATCCTCTAGTTGCGGGTTACTGTCTTGCTGACCTGTTTAACGGTAGCTGGGGAGCAACTGTCGTTGATTTGAAAACGACGGAATTACCAGGCAAGTAGGCTGTTAGGGCCTGGAAAATTTATGATCCTGCTGCTCTGATCAGTCCACTATTTGCCAAAATTACAGATCGGATAGTTGCAGGTTTTGCAGTTCCTGCAGAGTCCGCCGTGGCCAAGTTCAGCAAGTTCTGTCCTGCCGATCTTCTGGCCGGTAAGAATACGAGGAAGGACAAGATCAAAAACAGTGATTTTATGATACATCCCACAGGCAGGTAATCCCAAGACAGGTATTTGGCCAATTTTGCCAACCAGGAACATAGCACCGGGGAGAACAGGAGTGCCATAGACTACCTCGGTTGCCCCTGCTTTAAGGATGCCTTCCCTGGTAACATCATCAGGGTCAACTGACATGCCTCCACTGGTAACGATTAACTCAGCTCCATACTCAATGCAGGATCTTATTTCCCTTGCAATAATATCTTTGTCGTCAGGAGCAATGCGGACGGTGGTGACATCAGAGCCGAGAAGCGCCAGTTTTTGACGGAGAACCTGTTCAAAACGATCTTCAATCCTGCCATGAAACACCTCACTGCCCGTTATTACCAGCCCCACCTTTTTGGCCGATAACCCCATCACCTCAACCACAGGAATCCCGCTTAAGGCAGCCTCTTTTGCCTTTTCCACTAATTCTCTGGATGTTACAAGTGGAATCAGGCGTGTAGCGGCAACTATCTCTCCTTTTTGGACTGGAGTATTATCATGGAGAGTTGCACACATCACTTCTCCGAGCATATTGAACCGAAACAGTGACTCTTTATTAATACGCAACAGACCGTCTATACAGGCCTTGACTGTAATTTTTCCCTCGACAGGCTGCTCAGTATGTTCTACTCCTTTTCCAGTAAGCGCTTTAGCAAGAATTGTCGCCGCTTCATTTTCATGAATTGTGTCATCAGTCAGCGATAAAACGTAGATATTGTCTTTGCCCAGCCTTTTAAGATAATCTATATCTTCAATCCTTATTATGTGGCCCTTTTTAAAAGCGACGCCTTTTTTCTCATCTTTTATTATTTCTGTAATATCGTGGGGGAGCACCATGCCAACGGCTTCTTCAACAGGGATTGTTTTGAACATATTTAAACCTTGCGGATTACTGGGGTACTAAAGACAACCGTCCACCTGATCATGGGGGAACAGATTTTTAACATCGTAAATGACCGATTTTTCAATACACAAATCTCTTAAATCCTTAATTGTCATTTCCTTAAACTGCTGATGAGCTACAGCTATAACAACGCCACTATATTTTCTTTTTTCAAGATTAGAGACAAGATCAATCTGATATTCATTTTTTGCTTCTTCGGGATTTACCCAGGGGTCATAAACTTCAACAGAGACACCATATTCTTCAAACTCGGCAACAATATCAGTGACTCGGGTATTACGAAGATCCGGACAATTTTCTTTAAAGGTCAACCCTAATATAAGAATCTTTGCCTTTGCTGCATCGATACCTTTCTTAACCATTTTTTTAATTACTGTCGAAGCAATATATTGACCCATATGGTCATTGAGCCGTCTACCGGCAAGTATCATTTTGGGATGATAGCCAACTTCCTGGGCCTTGTGGGTTAGATAATAAGGATCAACACCAATGCAGTGACCCCCTACCAGGCCCGGACGAAAGGGTAGAAAGTTCCACTTTGTTCCGGCAGCTTCAAGAACTTCGATTGTGTTGATATTGAGCTTCTCAAAAATAAGAGCCAGTTCGTTGATCAATGCAATATTTACATCTCGCTGGGTGTTCTCAATTACTTTGGCGGCTTCAGCAACTTTTATGGAACTGGCGGAAAAAGTGCCGGCGGTAATAATTGTTTTATAAAGATTATCTACAAATTCAGCAATCTCCGCTGTTGACCCGGAGGTAACTTTAACGATAGATGGCAATCTATGTTCTTTATCTCCCGGGTTGATACGTTCGGGGCTGTATCCGCAAAAAAAATCTGTATTGTACTGCAGCCCGGACTTCTCTTCCAGTATCGGCACGCAGATCTCTTCTGTGGCTCCGGGATAGACAGTGGATTCAAAGATAACCACATCTCCTGGACTTAACAATTTGCCAACAGTAGTAGAAGCACTTTCAAGGGGATGAAGATTGGGTCGTTTTGCCGCATCGATGGGTGTGGGAACGGCAACGATATATACATTGCACTTTTTTATATCTTCAGGGCGAGAGGTAAATGTGAGATCCTTTGACGCCTGTAATTCAGAATCACTCACCTCAAGAGTAGTGTCAGTGCCATCTCTGAGTTTCTTGATACGGTTATCATTCAGGTCAAACCCGACCGTAGGGAATTTATTGCCGAACTCAACAGCCAGCGGCAATCCGACATACCCAAGTCCAATAATACCTATCTTAATTTCGTTCAGGGAAATCATTTTTGATCCATATGGAAGGAAATGCCAAGTTTATATGAAAGTCATGTTCGCTCCCCAGAGCCCGGTTACATTACTTTCATATTTTGTTGTGAAATTCATTTCATGGGTGTTAGAACAATTTGTCCTTTATGTGAGGCTGGAGGCTATTTTCCATAATAAGTTAGTCCCTGGGTGTCGGTTTCCATAACTCTGACGCTGTATAGATTATACGTGTCACTGGAAAGAAGCGCTTTTACCTCGGCAAAAATAAACTCAGCGATATGTTCAGATGAGGGGTTTTTCTCCTGAAAAGCAGGCAGGGTATTTAGATCATTATGATCTAATTTATCAATAACTTCTTTAACGATTTTTTTCAAAACCTTAAAATCAATTCCCATACCGCACTGGTCGAGCTCTGTTGCACGAACAGTTACATCCACCTTCCAGTTATGGCCATGGGGTTTTTCGCAGTCCCCCGGGTAATTACGAAGATGATGCGCTCCAGCGAAATGAGTTTTTATAAAAATATCATACATTACCTGCTCCTGATATAATTGTCGTTAGCGAAAGGTTAAAAGATCAAGATTATATGAACCGACTGTAT
>DEIL01000121.1 GCA_002352445.1 Desulfobulbaceae bacterium UBA2775 | reverse complement strand
CACCAATGGGTAACAGGAGGTTCGAGATGTACGAATACCGCCAAATTATTTCACGCATGAGACTGGGTGAATCTGACCGCGCTATCAGTAAAGCCGGTCTGATGGGCCGCAAGAAAGTGGCTAAACTCAGAATTCTGGCTAAGAATCATGATTGGTTGGATCCCACCAACACACTTCCCGATGATAACGCTTTAAATCAAGCTTTAAAGCCCCAAATACAAACCTCACCCCAAGAATCTAGCGTTCTTCCATTCAAGAAAGAGGTTGAAGATTGGGTGGGTAGCAATGTTTCCGGTACAGTTATATTAAGAACCCTACAAGAAAAGCACGACTACGATGGCGGCTACTCATCAGTCAAAAGGTTTATTAAAAAACTGAAAGATAGTGCCCCTCCGGATGCCACTGTCATGCTCGATTTTGATCCCGGTGAGGTGGCACAAGTCGATTTCGGTAAGGGACCGGAAATTATTGACGTAAAGACCGGTGAAATTATATCTACTCACTTTTTTGTTATGACTCTGGCCTGGAGCCGCCATCAATACGCTGAAATTGTCAGAGATCAAAAACTTACCACCTGGTTGGGATGTCATCGTCGTGCCTTTGAATTCTTTAATGGCATTCCGGCCCGGGTTATGATTGACAATCTTAAAGCCGGCATTATCAAGGCTTGTTGGTACGACCCTGTTGTCCAGCGATCATATGGTGAATGCGCTGAAGATTACGGATTTATCATTTCGCCCTGTCCTCCCTACGATCCAAAGAAAAAAGGCCGGGTTGAATCTGGTGTGAAATATATCAAAAACAACTTCCTTCCCTTAAAAAGATTTCGCAGTCTGGCCGATGCGAACCACCAGTTAATGGAGTGGATTATGAATACTGCCGGAACCAGGATTCATGGAACCACCCGAAAACAGCCGCTCGTAATGTTTAATGATACAGAGCTCTATCTCTTGAAAAAGCTGCCTGATATCCCACCTGAATTAGCAATTTGGGCCACTGCCAAACTCCATGGTAATTGTCACTTACAATATGAAAAGTCTTACTATTCAGCACCTTACAAACTTATCAGACAAAAACTCTGGCTTAAAATCACCGAGAATGTTGTCAAGATATTTCACGACTTTGAAATGGTGGCAATTCATTCCCGGGCTCATTATCCCGGGACCAAAGAGACTGTGTTAGAGCATCTGCCGCCGGAAGCTGTCGCCTACAAGATGCAGGATCCGCAATGGTGTCTCAAGCAGGCTGGCAAGATTGGTGATCATTGCCACGGTCTGATCGAAGTTTTATTCTCAGATAAGGTTCTGGACAATCTGAGAGCTGCTCAAGGCATTGTCCGCCTGAAAACAAAATATAGTGGAGATCGTCTTAATGCAGCATGTAAACGTGCACTTGAATTTGATAATCCAAGATATCACACGGTGAAATCTATCCTGGAAAAAGGTTTGGAACAGCATGAATCTATCGGAGATAGGGTGCTACCCCAAATTTATAAGGGAAACAGTACTTTTTGCCGAAACAGCAACACCCTTACAAATTGACAATTTGACTTCAAACCACAGTGGGCCATGTTTACCTCAAGGCCGCTACGGACCTTGACAATCTGTTTTTGCTCTGATGGGAAAAGCATGGCTTTGGCGGTTACACTGGAGAAAAAAGGCATTATAGCCATCAAAGCAATTTTGATTATATCAGAGCAAAAACAGACAAGCCCTTCGGGTTGTAAAGGCCACTCCGCTCTTTTATTTACCGTTTGTTGCCTCCGGCGGGGCGGTTCCCTGAAGAAAAAAATGGCAAAACATTCAAATTTACCTCGGTTTTGAATACCGATTTTTAACAAGGAGCATACAATGAACCCAATGCCAGAATTAGATCCTATGTTAAAGCAATTGCGCCTTTCTGGAATACTTGACTCTCTTGAAATAAGAACACATCAAGCCATCGATGACAAACTTTCCTATACTGATTTTCTCGCACTGTTACTGCAGGACGAAACTGCTCGCAGAACCAATAGAAAGCTTGCGCAGCGTTTACGCAAAGCTGGTGTTCGCAGCAACAAAACCATAGAATCTTTCGACTTTTCATTCAATATGGACATTGATAAAAGTCAAATAATGAATCTGGCCACCTGTATTTTTATGGGTGAGATGGTTTCTGTTTTGATTGTCGGCCCCTGTGGAACCGGCAAAAGTCACATTGCTCAAGCAATCGGCCATTGTGCCATTCGCCAGGAAAACGACGTCCTGTTTACAACACAGGCAAAAATGCTTTCACAGCTTCACGCAGCTCACGCCACTAACTCCTATGAACGTAAATTAAAATCCTTTATCAATGTGGACTTGCTGATAATCGATGATTTTGGCCTGAAACCATTACAGCAACCTCAAGATGAATATCTGCACGCAGTTATTGATGGACGTTACGAAAAACGATCAACCATCATCACCAGCAATCTGGATTTTGATGAATGGGGTGAAGCTTTTTCCAACAAACTTCTGGGCACAGCGACCATCGATCGCATGCGCCACGGCGCATATCTTGTCACCCTTGAAGGTGATACATTCAGAAAACCAAAACCGCTTCTGAAAACTGCAAATGTTATGTGACAATTAACTTGTCCGGTTCAAAATGGTATAATTCGATCCAAAAACCAATTTTTACAAAGAGGTATTTTGGTGTCGGGCAAATCCATTATTTATTGGGACTCTGCCCCAAGCCCCGGGGGTTTTAAAGGCATGGGGGCGTCCGAATTGACAGGTAAAATCATGAATAACGTTACTCGCAAATCATATAACTTGTCTGGATTTACCATGCGCGTATGAATATCGTTACTCATATTTCATAAATTAGGTGCAGTTTCAGTGTTACACTATGAAAGCTGTTATACTTAAATCATATAACCAGCGCCAGGACAAAACGATATTTTGAATATTGTTAATCTTTAATCAGTTTCTTTATAGGCTTTTGAGGTGAAAATGCGCGGCGGAAAACGTGTGGGTGCAGGGCGAAAGAAGAAGCCAGATCATTTGAGACGCGAACTTATAACAATCAGGTTACCACAATGGATGATTTTACAGATAAAAAGAAAAGGTGCAATAGGATTTTCGATTGAGGAGCAAATGCTAAAGGATAATTTTTTGGACTTGCCGGATGACTATGATCTATACAGCTAAGCCATTAGTTATGTGGCTACAATTAGGTGTAACTACGATATTCAGAAAGGTATAGCAGTAAGGAAAAACCGGACAA
>DEIL01000081.1 GCA_002352445.1 Desulfobulbaceae bacterium UBA2775 | reverse complement strand
GTTCAAGAAGGCGCACGGCGGCCTTGTCGATCCATTCTGCTTCGTGAGTATCTACATCCTTGTTGAGTGTTTCTTAATACACCGTAGTAGTATATAATGATTTATAAGATCATTTTTTTCTTATAAATTATGCAATAAATCCAAACAAGTGGCCAATTATGAGGATTGAAAAGATGAAGAGTATTTTATGTATTCTTGTGTGTTGTGTTTCCGTGGTTTTTCTGGCCGACTATGTCTATAGTGGTAGTTCTGATAACTCAGATCTGGCTAAACAGGCTCAGAATCCCATCGCAAATTTGATTAGCCTACCCCTGCAAAACAATACTAATTTCGGTATCGGGCCCGACAATGAAACACAAAATATTCTTAATATCCAGCCAGTCTGGCCGTTTGAAATTACAGAAAACCTCAATTTGATAACCCGCACAATCTTACCAGTTATTTCTCAACCGGATATACTGACAGGTGGAGAGGGGCGTATCAACGGCCTCGGTGATGTAACCTTTACTGGTTTTTTCTCACCCAAAGATTCAAAAAAACTCACTTGGGGTGTAGGGCCTGTGTTCTTATTCCCTACTGCTACTGACGATATGCTTGGTGCTGATAAGTGGGGAGCCGGAGCTTCTGTCGTAATGCTCGCAATGCCCGGTAAGTGGGTAATAGGCTCTCTACTCAGCAATGTCTGGTCGTTTGCAGGATCAGGTGACCAGGATGTTAATCTTTTCACCTGGCAATATTTTATCAATTATAACATGCCCAATGGCTTGTATCTCACCACTGCACCAATTATTACAGCGAACTGGGAGGCTGATAGTGATAACACCTGGACAGTTCCTTTTGGAGGCGGTATCGGCAAAATCTTCAAGATTGGCAGTCAACCGGTCAATGCTCAGGTGAGCGGATATTATAACGCTGTCACCCCGGACTTTGGAGCCGACTGGCAGTTACGACTGCAACTACAGTTTCTTTTTCCAAAATAAAGAAATTGTGAACCAATTCGTCGCTGATAGTCTCTGTTACCTATGTAGGTGACACATCCAGAACTTCTATGATTTTAGGTTGCCATAGTATCTCTCAGACTCCTGAAACCAGCCAAACGCATTATCATTTTCCCAGTCGATATATAAATGGGTATCTAGTGAAAACCATGCCCCATTCGGCAGGGTTTTGACATAAAAATGATGCAGCTCTGTATCATTGATATCCTCTCGATCACTACCTCCGATATCCAGAGATTGTGAAAAAGTAAAACCGGTCATAGCTCATGATGCCGCTAAATAGACGATAGAGGCCAAAGACCGAATCCTTCTGCTCAGCAGGTGCAAAGTCACCCAACAGAGCCCGTTCCGCACCCAGAGTCACGGTCAGGAACAGGGGCTGCAATGGGGTAATCATCTCACTGGCGCTGTCGTTTAGGAATGACACCAACCCCAGAATAATGGAGGTGCGCGGCAGAAAGCGAAACATATTTCAATATTCCAGCCGTTGAAATCGCCCATCGGTGCAGCGGTGTTATAATTTTCTTCGTTGACATGTTTGAAGGTATCCCGACAAGTTTGATCCTGTTTTGGGTAATTTTTCCTTAACATACAAAATCTTTTCTTAATTTGTGGTTTCTATTCTTTATTTTAAAACCTTCCAGGTACGGCAAGCCAGGAGATAAGTTTACGAGCAACATTTGTCGCAGCCTTGTTTAGTGCGGTTGCGGCACCCTGGGCATCCTGTGAGGATGCCGGTACCCTGGACGCAAATTCTTTTGTTGCAATTACAATTTTTGTCACATTATCTACGAGATAAAAACGTATTCTTACGACCCCATCGGAAGTTCCGTTCTCTTTGATATGGTGACTGAAATCAAACAGAGTGCTTTCCAAAAGCAAATCGGCTTTTGAAGCGGATGTGGGGGGGGTTACAGCCCCAAGCCGGCCATTCTCTTCCAAGGCAACCTGGATCAGAATTTGTAACAATCTGACTGGTGCATCACTCCAGCGACTGTAGACGTAGCTGTTAAGGGCATATCGCGCATCGGAGTAAAGGATTTCGGTACCGGTAAGGGCTCGTATTGCATGAATTGGGGCTACTTTAATGACAAGAGGGTTCTTTTCCTCTCTTTCCACCTGATTTCTGCTGCTTTCCCATTCAGGCGATATCGTATAGATAGCGTCTGGAGGAATTTCTTTAGTAACGCATCCAGCGAGCACACAGCACAATACAAAGATACTATAGAATCTATTGCTCACGGTATCCCTCCTCCCCGGGACCAGGTCGTGGCCGGGATCGTTTGAATAGTATATCGCTGGGGCTATTTTCAATGGTGCGAATCGTTCTTTGTAAATCTCCTGCCAGGGTGTCCAAATTGTAGAGCAGTTGATTAAGTGACTCGAGACTCTGCCGCACGTCTTGACCGATGTCAGGGCCGACATCCCTATAATTTTTCTCAAGGGTAACAGCCATTTTCTCAACATTGACAGACGCGGCCGCAACCTTTTCAAAGGCTCCTGAAATATCTGTCTCCATGGAAATAGTACTGTCGACAATACGTTGGAACCCTCCCAGTTGTTTTCTGATATCTTTGGCCAGCATCTTCATTTCAAAAAGTATTACTGCAATATTCTGCAAGTTTTTGTCACTAAGAAGATGATCTATTTTATCCAGAACTTGAGCTGATTTTTCGGCAAGAATGGTCAGGGAATCATTGAGCCGAGCATATGTAGAAAGCCTGGTTGGGATAGTAGCAATTTCATGGGTTGTTTTTTTGAGCAGTGGAGCTTCATTGCTCCCTCCCTTCAGTTCGATAAAACCCAGCCCGGTTATTCCAAAAAACTTCAGGGCAGCAGTAGTGCCCTCCTTCAATGGCGTGCCATGTTTGATTTTTAACAGCAGTTCCACCTGCTCGGTATTTTCCGGATTAAAACCCATCTGCTCCACG
>DEIL01000217.1 GCA_002352445.1 Desulfobulbaceae bacterium UBA2775 | reverse complement strand
CCCAACTCCATTGGTTCACAGTGTATTCGAGCAATGGTGTCAATCCTTTTAGAAAACAGTGACAGAGAAGAAAGTCAGACGGATTTTACTCATTTCTGGCAACGCTACTTTGATTTTGCCCAATCAGACCTCTCAATTCCAGAGAACGGCATCCCGGAATCTTTACAGTCTGCAGAGGATGATCCGGATGACAGCCTTTCCTCCCCTAACTCAAAAGACGGGGAACCACACTACCCCCCGGAGGAAAAGAGTGTTGCAGATAATTCACAGGACTCCATTGTCCCCTTCTCTCACTCCGGCGGTATAATCGATCCTCTGAGTCTGCCAAGCCCGACCACACTGCTGTCAAAATCTCTGGAACTGCAATCCCAGGGGAATCTTTCAAAAGATGAACTGCTGGAGATTTTCAGCAGCGATCCAGCTCTTATGGCGAAAGCCATGCAGATGTTCTGCACTCCTGGAGCTGTTGATTCAAACCGGGTAACAAAGATGCATCAGATTATGCACGGACTCGGTACGGAAGTTCTGTCCAACCTTATAATCACAGCTTCCATGCAAAAGGCACTTATTGATTCGACTGCCCCTGACACCAGTTTTGTGAACAGTTTCTGGTATCACAGCTATAAAAGTGCGGTTCTGGCTGAACAGATCGCCGAAACAATGGATTATCCATACCCGGAAGAAGCATTTCTGGCAGGACTCATCCACGACATCGGCAGGTTAGCCCTGCAAGCTGCCTACCCGGAGGTGTATACTCAGATTCCCGACACATTTCACCACGAAGAATTACTTCTTGAAACTGAAACCCACACTTTTGGAAGGAGTCATGCCGAAATTGGTGCCGAATCTTTAAGGGCGTGGAACCTGAATAGTTTTATTGCGGATGCAGCACAATATCACATCGAGTCTGAATCAAGGATCGAAACCGGTTTTGATCTGATAAAAATAGTCTTTATAGCCAGCCAAATGACACAATCAGTTCAGGAGGATTCAACGAAGGTATCCGATCTCGCCTCCCTCCTGAGCCTCACACCAGCTCAGTTGTTGATTTGCAACAAAACTGCTGACAGAAGGGTGCAGCAGGTTGCCGATCATTTCAACATCACATTGCCGCAGGTACTTGGAAAAGACAAGGCAGAAGAGGTACAGGCCTGTTTCAGACGCCAGGCCGTTGATTATTCAATATTGCTTGGCGTACTTCCCGGTCATGCCCTGGCAAGAAAGCTGCCAGGACTTATCCGCCAGATCCACCAGGGGTTGGATATCCTGTTTGAAATCAAACATGCCCTCTGTTTTATGCCGGACAATAAGCAGTCCGTTCTGCAGTCTGTGGGATATCCGGATTGTTTTGGCTGGAAAATACTCTCTGATATATGTGTTTCTATAGATACGGGGAAAAGCCTCATTGTCGAAGCCTTTACCACAGGTGAATTAAAAAATTCACTGGACGAAAAAGAGGATTATGTGCTATCTCTGGCCGACGAACAGATCATCCGAATCCTCGACTCCCACGGACTGGTTTGTGTTCCCATGGTTACCCGGGGTATCAGCAGGGGCGTAATCGTTTTCGGCATTCAGAAAGAAGAACTTGCGAATTTACGCAAGCAGGTAAACCGACTGAAACAATTTGGTGCCCGATCTGCAAGAAATATTTCCGATTCTGAGCAGGCTGTGACAGAGGAAAAACCATCCTTTAATCTAGAATCCCCAGACAGTCACTGACCTTCTGCCTTGCTCCATCCATATTTCATAAAGAGTTACATCAATGATGCAATTTTACCACAATAACAAGGCAATTCTCCAGGTTCTGGTCGGGGCATTTATGATCAGTTTTTCTGCAGTCTGGGTAAGAGCTGCCGATGTTCCACCGACAACCTCAGGGCTCTACAGGGTGTTTTTTGGTTTTCTCATTCTTTTCCTGGTATCTTTCTGGAGAAAAGAGATGAGAACGGTTGGTGTAAAGAAATTATTACTAATCATATTCTGCGGTTTTATCTTCGCTCTAGATCTGCTTTTCTGGCATGAGAGTATACTTTTTATCGGCCCGGGCCTTGCTACAATTTTAAGTAACTTCCAGGCATTTATACTGGCAGCTATCGGTATCCTTTTTTTCAGCGAAAAGATCCGTCCCCGATTTCTTTTGTCGATTCCTGTAGCCATTCTCGGCCTGTTCTTTGTCGTGGGAACAAACTGGCACGGTTTAAGCCCAAATTACAAAACCGGCATCTTCCTCGGTCTTTTGACAGCGATCTGCTACGCCGGGTTTCTAATCAGCCTGCAAAAAATACAACGGGAAGAAAACCACTCGTCCTTTTTTTTCACCCTGATGCTTATATCTTTCGTCTGCACCATCTTCCTTGCGCTGAAAATGGTGCTTTATGGAGACCCGTTTATTATCCCCGATACACAAAACCTGTACATCCTCCTCTCTCTCGCCTTTTTCAGTCAGGTTTTAGGATGGATACTGATTGCCAACAGCATGCCCTGGATCAGGACCTCTCTTACAGGGTTTATCCTGTTACTTCAGCCGGCACTCTCCTTTATATGGGATGTCCTGTTCTTTTCCCGCCCTACGGATCTGACCAACTGGCTGGGAGTAATTGTTACCCTTACAGCAATATATATGGGAGTCACAGCCAACTTGAAAAACTCAGACTAACCCCGTGACTCTTGCTTTCTTTCCCTGAGAGATTAT
>DEIL01000063.1 GCA_002352445.1 Desulfobulbaceae bacterium UBA2775 | reverse complement strand
AACTGACTGAACCTGACCAGGATGTCGACACTATTATCTCCGTCGATAAAAATATGGCGCTGGCGGGGGTGGATGTAGAGACAGAAGCTGATGATGATTCGGATGAGGAAGCGTTGCCCATGGAGGAATCCGGTAGTCTGGCTCCTGCCCTCGGGGGCAACGAAGAGACGTCAGCTTATCGTGCGGATTCTTTTGTTGATCCCTCGTCTGAGGAAAGTCTCACTGAAGAACTATCTGCGACCCTTGATGACTTCTTTGTTGACGAACAGCCTGTCGCAGAGGCTGTTGTTGATCTCAAAACTGATCCTGAAGAAGAAATCGATGCTGCCGTGGAAAAACAACAAAAAACTGCAGAGGACGTTCCGGCCGCTGAAGAACCCGGCGAAGATAAAATTGAGGCCGACGGTGGTGGGGAAGAGTCTTCAGTAGATGAAGGTATCAAAGAAAAATCGGATGAAGTCATTGAAGGTGCAGATCAGGATTTGGCTACAGCAGTTGATCCGATAGAGGCCCTGGGGCTGTATATAGATTCCATAGGTTTGGAATTTGATGGCAAAATAATTGAGAGCCTTTCTTCGGAAATCGATCAATTGAACCATCTGTGGGCGGCAAAACCTTTGGAGAAGTCATTCCTGCAGTTGCTGTCAACAGTGACACAGCATATCGATCAGTATCGAACTGAGTCGAGTTCAGAATCATATGGCCTGCTTAAATCCGGTTATGATGCACTGGGGTCACTGGGCGAGAATGGTGGGAAGAATCAGGACTTACTGCTCAATGAGATCTCCAGGGTTGTACAGTGGCAGCAGGCTATGTTGTCGGCCAGGGAACTCCCGGCAGAAGACAGCTCCGCGGGTAAGGTAGCCACCGTCGAAGATTCTGTTGAAGAGGTGAACAGTGACAGCCAGGTCCTCGCTGAGGATCATTCCCACGCGGATACTGTCTCTTCTAATATCGATTTACAAAAAGAGATTGCAGGTCTTAGAGAGACCTTGCAGTCGGAGATTGCCTCTCTGAGAAAGGAGTTGAAGAAGTAATATTGCGACGTAAAATTGCTGAAAAGGCAATCTTAAAAGTGGATCTGGAGGGCTTGGCACCATTGATGATGCCAAGCCCTTTTTTTATCTCAGATACGCAATCAGGGAAAGCAAGGAGTAGAGAACAAGCCAGATGGATATAAAGGTGAGGGCTAAGCGGTTCCGTGTAGTCGGGGGGCGGAGTGAATAGATGGCAAGGAGAAAACAGCAAGGTACGATTACCCCGGCCAGAAGTGGAGAAAAATTACGTAAAAGTTCCTGAAGGCCAAGGAAAAACCAGGGTCCGGAGATATAAGTAACCCCTAGTTGATCCGGTTCAAGGGGAGCTGCAATAAGTATCGGCAGGCAGAATGCGAAAAAGAGCAGGAAAATATGATCTCTCAGAAACATTCGATATTTACGCAGATGGCTCCAGAGAAGAATCAGTACCAGCAGGTCAAGTGAGATTATATGATGGAGATATACCTTCCGCATGCCGGTTTCGGTGATGGAAAAGAGCAGATCGTTAAGGATATTTCCAATCAGTGGAATTGCCAGAATAATGTTTTCACCGATTATACCCGCGGACGAACCGGTACTGTCTCCTCTTAAAATATAGCCGGTAAAAAGCAGTAGAAGGGTGACAGGCAGGATACTGGTCAGTTTAAGCCAGTCACCCTTTGTGTATTTTTCTGTTTCCTTATAGACGAAAAGTAAGTGGGCACATGAGAATACGAAGAATAATTGGCTTGAATAGAAGTGCAGGGATCTGAAGTAGTCACCAAATGGTACGATAAGGTCAATTGAGACAGACGAGTAATAAGGTGTTGTGTGTTCGTATTGTATGCCGACTATGATCCCGGAGAAGAGAGAGACATAGAGACAGACCAGTGCCCAGGCGCCCCATTTAGCATTTTTCAGCAGAGTGAGAGATTGGTGAATGGTTATCATAGCAGCCCGTTCACTAGCTCAGGTGGTGACTATATAGTACGGGCTGGTTTCACGTTTTTCCACCGGCAACAAGGTGAGAGACCTCTTTGCCGGTCCCTTCACTACTTCTCCTGTAGAACTGTTAAACTGACTCTGGTGGCAGGGGCATTCAAGGATTTCCCTGGTTTCACTGTAATGCAGTTTGCAGCCCAGATGGGTGCACTTTCTTGACAGGGCCCAGCAGTTATCATCTCTGTCAAAAAGTATAAAATCACTGGTAAGCAGATATCCTCCCACTGGCAACGGGGCAGCAATCTTTACATAGACGGGCTTTTTGGGGATCGTATATCCAATGAACCTCATAATGGGATAAAAAAGCGCAAATATCCACAGGGAGTGTAGAAAAATGCGTCTTTTGGGGTATAAAGGTATCATCTGGCGGAGAATTTTTCTACCAGCATCTCATTCACATGAAAAGGTACCATATCGCTGACATCTCCACCATTTCGTGCAGCATCTCTGATAATCGAGGAGCTTATGAAAATCCATCTGAAGCTTGGCATGAGAAAAACGGAATCAACATCCCTTTCAAGTTTCCTGTTCATTAACGCCAGCTGAAATTCGTATTCGAAATCAGATACTGCCCGAAGGCCGCGAATAATGGTACCCTTTTGCTGATGAGCAAATTCGACAAGGAGGCCGGAGACGGAATGCACTTCAACCCGGGAATAATCTTTAAAGGTATCCTTTATCATTTTAATTCGTTCCTCAAGGGTGAAGGTCGGAGTTTTAGAGGCGTTTACTGCTACAGCAACAATTACCTTGCTAAAAAGACTGAGGGTTCTCTCAATGATATCAACATGACCCATGGTGATCGGATCGAAGGTTCCGGGGTATACTGCAACTGAAGATTCATTCAGGCTCAAGTTACTCATTTGACGCTACTCCTGTTGAGAAGAATTAGAATAATTTGTTGATCCATAAAACCAGAACGTGGCCTCACCATAGGTTCGTTTATCCACCAGTGTAATGTTTGATAAACCGGTAGGGAGGTCGACATTCCGCCTTTCTTCCACAATCAGTAGGCCATTCCTGGATAAAAGGCTACTGTTGTTTAGTAAATTGAGTACAGTAAGTGATAATTTTGTTGAATATGGCGGGTCGGCAAAAATTAAGTCAAACTCTGTAGCCAGGTTTTGGGGGATTTTACTTAAAGGAAGGCTATGAGTCAAATCATGTTTAATCACTCTGATTTCGCATTTTCCTGAATATCCGGTATGACAGAGCAGGATATTTCTTTTCAGTATATCCAGGGCGGACTTGTCATTGTCAACGAAGACCACATTGCCGGCACCTCTGCTGAATGCCTCCAGACCCAGCGCGCCGGTTCCCGCAAAGAGATCCAGAACGTTTGCCTGTTGGACTCGCTGTCCAAGGATGGAAAACAGCGCCTCCCTGGCGCGATCAGAAGTAGGTCGGATGGTTAATGTCTGTCCGGGTGGTGCTGCTATTTTTCTGCCCCTGGCAGTTCCACTGATGATTCGCAAGGCAGCACTAGACGAAGAGTGAATGGCAACTGTTTTCAGTCATTGTATATGAGCCAGAATTGTCTCTCCAGCCCGAACCTTCTGCCCGGGATGTACTGGTATCTCCGTGTCCGGAGGCAGATACAGATCAACTCTTGAGCCAAACCTGATGAGCCCGTAACGTTTCCCCTTATCTGCAGAGTCGCCGGGTTCAAGCCAACAGACAATTCTTCGGGCAATGAGCCCTGCGACCTGGACAAAGGCAAGAGTTTTATCGTTTGAGGTGGTGATCACAGTTGCACAGTATTCATTCTGTAAAGCACCCTTTTCACTGTCGGCGGAATAAAACTTTCCCGGTGTATAAATGACTTTTTCTACTTTGCCGCTGAAGGGGATTCGGTTCACATGAACATTGAACACATTCATGAAGATAGAAATTTTCCAGGCCTCACCGGTTGTAAATATTTTATCATCAACCTTTTCAATAAGAAGAATCTTTCCGTCTGCAGGGGATACCAGCAGGTCTTCACCTGGGGGAGTAAATCGTTCAGGATCCCGGAAAAAACAGAGAACAAAAAATGTAATTATGAGGAGAATAAATGTTGGAATACAGAGACCGAGTACAGCAAAGATCAGGGTACAAAAGGCCACAAAACCAATAAAAGGATATCCCTCCTGTGCAACGGGAACTTGAGGTGTCAGCATGTGCTTAGGGTGAGTGGAATTATTTGTTTTTGGAGGCGCGGGGCATTGCAATGATACCCGTTCTGACAATCTCTTTGATGCCGATTGGACGCAGTATGTCAATTACAGCCTTAATTTTTGACGCAGATCCAGTGAGCTCGATAGCATAGCTTTTAGCACTTACATCTACGACCTTGCCACGAAAAATGTCGATGACACGCAGCACCTCGGCGCGGGTATGGCTCTCTGCCTTCACACGGATTAAAACCATCTCTCGTTCGACATATTCCTGTTCTGTTATATCGGTTACTTTTATAACGTCAATCAGTTTATGCAGCTGTTTCATTATCTGTTCGATAATCGCATCATCACCCTTGGAAACGACGGTGAGGCAGGATGTTCCCGGATCAAGTGTTTCTGCAACACAGAGGCTTTCAATATTAAATCCTCGACCGCTGAACAGACCAGTAACCCTTGAAAGTACTCCAGGCTTATTTTGAAGAAGAACAGAAATCGTATGTTTCATCTGTATTGTCCTGTACTTATATGATTAAGTTAACTATTGATGAATTTGTAAAAACTATATCGTGCAAATTCTTCGTCATCCCCGCGTAGGCGGGGATGACGGAACAAGGAAATTTTTATTTAGCCATATTATACCAGCAGCATTTCTGTGGTCGCTTTGCCAGCCGGCACCATAGGATAAACGCCTTCCTCTTTTTCAATTTTAAAATCCATTACCACCACGTTATCAGTTGCCAGTGCTTCTCTGATAACCGGTATCACCTCATCTTTGGTGGTTGCCCGAAGGCCGACTGCACCGAAGGCTTTGGCAAGATCAACGAAGTCGGGAACGACATCCATGGTGGTGGATGCATACCTTTTGTCATAGAAAAGCTCCTGCCACTGTCGTACCATGCCAAGGTAGCTGTTATTTAAAATCGCAATTTTTACAGGACAGTTGTATTGCTTTGCCGTTGCCAATTCCTGAATGTTCATCTGGATGGAGCCGTCACCCGCAATATCGATAACCGTTTTGTCGGGAAAGGCCATCTGTGCACCAATTGCGGCGGGAAGGCCAAAGCCCATGGTGCCCAACCCACCGGAGGTTA
>DEIL01000202.1:6012-6863 GCA_002352445.1 Desulfobulbaceae bacterium UBA2775 | reverse complement strand
CGCTCTTTCTCGGTCAGCCGCACCGAATCACCTATCGAAGAGTGGCTTTTCGGCAACTTCGTGCTCTCTTTCTTAAACAGATAGGCCGGCAGGTATGAAAGTCCTATCTCTCCTTCAGAGCAGAGTACAAAACCATGTTCAATGATGTTTTCAAGTTCACGAATATTGCCGGGATAATCATGAGCCAGCAGAACAGCCATTGCTTCTTTACTGACTCCGGAGACTGCTTTCCCTTTGAAACGATTCATTTTCCCGACAAACCGTTCAATCAACAGCGGAATATCCTCCATTCGTTCCTGCAGGCGAGGAAGCTGGAAACGGATAATATTTATCCTGTAAAAAAGATCCCTCCGGAACCGGCCATCCTGAACCATTTCTTCAAGATCCCGATTCGTTGCAGCAATTACCCTCGCATCAGTTCTAATTTTTTCCACGCTGCCGAGAGGCTGAAATTCTTTTTCTTCAAGGACTCGCAGCAACCGAACCTGAAAAGCGGAGCTGGTATCGCCAATTTCATCAAGAAAAATTGTTCCTTTTCCTGCGGCAGCGAAAAGCCCGGGCTTATCTTTGTCGGCACTGGTAAAAGCCCCGGCTTTATAGCCAAAAAGTTCAGACTCCAGCAGAGTGTCCGGCAGGGCACCGCAATTTATGGCGATAAAAGGTTCATCTTTTCTTAAGGAGAGATTATGAACAGCTGAAGCCATCAGTTCTTTTCCCGTTCCTGTCTCTCCTTCTATGAGCACAGTCGAATCACTCTCTGCAACCCTGGGCAGAATATTAAAGATTTTTTTCATCGCCTTACTGCGACTGACCATATCTCCGACCAGATAACTACCGGTCAGCTCCCGTCG
>DEIL01000202.1:0-5837 GCA_002352445.1 Desulfobulbaceae bacterium UBA2775 | reverse complement strand
AAAACCTCCCAGCAGTACCTCCCTATGGCCTCCTCCCTGGATGTTCCTGTTATCTCTTCAGCTGCCCGGTTAAAGGTCATGATCCGCCAGTTATGATCGACGGTAAAGACACCGTCTGAAATGGATTCAAGGATAATTTCATTTGCAGATTTGGCAATTTTGCCGGATTCCTTCATTTCTTCATACCACTATAAGTTTTGCTTTTTCATTACAGCTTCAAGAACATATGGATATATATTATCAGCGATAATTTTATACCCATCTCCATTTGGATGCAGACCGTCACCGAGAGCCAACGTGCTCTTCATTGCCACATCTTTCAAGAAAAACGGCATAAAAATGATATCAGATTCATCTGCAAGTCTCGGGTAAATAGCATTAAATCTCTTAACATACAGCGGTCCGAGGTTCCAGACCATCTTCATCCCAGCAAGAACAGTAATCACTTCCGCATCTTTTAACCGAAAAAGAATATCCCGGATGTTCTTTTCCACCATCTCAGGGTCGATGCCGCGGAGCCCATCATTGGCACCGGTCTCCAAGATGACGATATCGGGATTTAACCCAAGCACCCATTCAATACGGGAGAGCAATCCACTGCTTGTCTCTGAGCTTACTCCACTGTTGACCACCCGGCAGTTGTATCCCTCAGACCTGAGTTTTTTGCCGAGGATGGCAGGGTAACTTTCCTCTTCGGCAAGGCCATAGCCCGCAGTAAGGCTGTCCCCAACGGCAACTATTATTAGTTCACCCTCTTTATTGCTTTCAAACATCAACTCTTTTTCCTCTTCCTGACTGCAGCCTGTGCAGATAAGTATTATAAGACCTGCCAGTAATAAAAAAATTCTCATTATCTTGTGTTTGTTCATTATATAATGGTCTCGTGCATGGCGCACACTTCGAAAAATGCCCTAGGAGCCTGTCCGAGAATGCAATATTTATTTAGCCATCAGTTCAGTTGTCGCAAAAATTGTCCAGGTTTCTTCCTTATAATCGGTATTGAACCCAGCAAACCAAGGGTGACAACAAAAATTATGGTTAAACCAATCAGCCAGAGACAGGCTCCCCACCCAGGCGCATACGATATTCCAAGGAAAAAATGACACAGGCTCCATGCCGCCGCCTGGGCTACCGCTATGGAAAAGACAGAACTCAACAGTCCAAGCAGCAGATTTTCAAGGAAAAAAATACGCAAAACAAAACGACTGTCCGCTCCCAGAATTTTATAATAGACCGTCTCCTTTATACGCTCAAACCGTGTAGCCAAAATGGAGCTGACGATAATCAAACCACCTGCCAGAATGGAAAAAGCAGCAAAGAAATTCACTATCTTACTGAGTTTTTGCATCATCCGGCCCATTTCTTTAGCGGTTTCTGCGATATTAACGGTACTGATATTGGGAAAACTCTGTACTATCCTGTTTTCCAGAAACGGTATCTCTTCACTTTCAACATGAAGCGCGGCAAAATACGTTTGAGGTGCCCCCTTTAGATATTTTTCCGGGAAAATAAAGTAGAAAAACGGATACAACATTGATCGCGTACGACTTCGTATACTGGTGACTTCAACCTCCATCTTCACACCCTGTATATTAAATTGAAGAATGTCTCCAATTGTCATGTTCCCCATCTCCGCTACTGTATCCAGGAGTGAAACCTGAAGTACCGGTTCTCCTTTCTCATCTTTGCGAAAAAGAGTCTTTCCGGCTACGAGAATCTCGTCTTCCAGTAAAGCCTCTCTATA
Source organism: Desulfobulbaceae bacterium UBA2775 (assembly GCA_002352445.1). Lineage (GTDB taxonomy): Bacteria > Desulfobacterota > Desulfobulbia > Desulfobulbales > Desulfocapsaceae > Desulfomarina. Next base: position 4,093 of record DEIL01000202.1, on the reverse strand, counting down.
AGTCAGGTTAAATTCCCGGGCCAGATTGTCACGCCGTTTCTTCATTTCCCTGCCACGATTCACAGCTTTCCCGTTTATTGAAATCAACCTGGCTCTTATTACCGGATGAAGAGTAATCTTGCCTCCAGCCAGTTCCCGGAAAGCTTTCTGTTGATTTTTCTGAATATCGAGGCAAAAGAGTGTCGGCGCATCAGCCGGAAACGAATCTATATATGTGCCACGCAGGTTATTCTCAACGAGGTAGATGATCAACAGGAGAGCAATGGGTATGGAAAGCGTCACAACGATTGACTGTGTAACATTGCCTGGACGCAAAAGACTCCTCAGTGCAAGCCTGGAACCTGGACGCCTCCACTGAATTTTTGAAAGAGAAAAAAGAGCCAGCCGTGTCATCAAATTGACGATCAACAAGAGCAGGAGAATTCCGCCAAGAAAATAGAATCCCGTGCTGACCTCACCCAGATAACGAATAAGAAGAGCGCACAATGCACTGAAACCAAATACTATGCAGAGATAATAGGTAGTTGTCTTTTCTTCCCGGGAAGATTCGCGTCTAAAAATCACAACAGGTTTTATATTATTGATCCTCCAGAGAGGCAGAAAGGTGAAAAACAATACTACCATCAGGCCGACAACCACACCCTCAAGCAGATCTGCGACAGAGGATCTGAAGACGATATCCTGCGGCAAAAAACCACTAAAAAGCACAGAAAGATACCCCTTGACCAGCAGGCCGGACACAACTCCAAGAGCACATCCCACCGCACTCAGGATAAGGACAAACAACAGATAATGATGAAGCAGGTAGGCTCTGGTTGCACCAAATGACCTGATAATGGCAAAATTCTTTTCTTTGAGGCGGAGTATGGCAGAGAGTGAACTCTCAATACCTATCCCGGCCAGCAGCAGGGTACAAACCGAAATAAGAGATAAAAAGAAAAGAAGATTATCAAAAAACCGCTTTATCCCCGATCCTGCATCCCTGAAGGTCTCCACACGCTCCTGGCCGTCCAGGCTCCTTCCCCGCAACCAGGCAGCAACACTGTCAACAGAATTTGCATCATCCATCTTAAGCAAAGTTTCATACTCTACCCTGCTCCCCTGTCTGACCAGATCCATAACGGGAAGATCCTTGTATGAAACCAGGACAGGGGGGCCGATATTGAAAAACCGCACCGGTTTTGCAGACTCATAAAGGATAACATCAACAATTTCAAATAGAGCGCTTCCTATCAGCAACTGATCCCCTACAGCCATGTCAAGTCTATCCAGAACTCCCTGGCCAACAACGATCTTCCCCGCGTCAACAACATCAGAAAACTCTCTCCCGGACGCAAGATCAACCCTGCCATAAAGAGGATAGCCATTCTCCACCACCTTGATATTGCATAAGAGTGACCCACTTTCATCACTCTTCCTGGCAACAGAATAGAATTCCCAGGCACGAACAGCAGTCGCCCTATTCTCCTCTGTCAGGCTTACAACAGCACGCTGCAGACCGGGAGACAGCTCATAATGTGAGTGAAGAATTATATCACCACCATGTAGAGCCCTGGCATCACCGCTTATGGATCGATCTATATCGCTTCTGAAACTATTGACGGCCACGAGGGACACAAGGGACAAGGCCACACAGAGAATGTAAATCACCGCCTGTTTTTTTGAGTATAAAAGCTCTCGCAGCAAAAACTTTCCGTTTATCACTCTCTCACCTTTCCACTGTAAGCCGGCCGTCATGCAGATGAAAAATCCGATCAGCCTTCTCAGCGATAGCTTTATTATGTGTAGCCATCACAATCGTTGCATTCTGATCCTGATGGATACTTCTGAGAAGTTCAATTATTCCTTCGCTGTTCTCCGAATCGAGATTTCCTGTAGGTTCATCCGCAAAGATTATTTTAGGCTCATTTACCAGGGCACGGCATATCGCAACCCGCTGCTTTTCTCCCCCTGACAGCTGCTCTGGAAAGCTGTTTGATCTCTGGCTGAGACCCACCTTTTTGAGAAGCTGCTCAGCCTTTTCTTTTGCCAGGCGATCTCCCAGGAGTTCTGCAGGGAACATTATATTTTCAAGACTATTCAGGGAAGGAATAAGGTGAAAGGCCTGAAACACAAACCCGGTAAGCTGATTCCTTACAGGTGCAAGTTGATCCTCCGTTAAATCGGTAATATCCTGGCCATCAAGGATAATCCTGCCACTGCTTGGCCTGTCAAGGCCTGAGAGAAGACTGAGCAACGTTGTCTTGCCACTGCCGCTGCTGCCGGAAATAACAACAAATTCTCCCTCCCCGACAATAAGTGACACAGATTGAAGCACTTTTACCTTTCGCTCTCCAATGGAATACAACTTTGACAGATCCCTGGTTTCAAGAAGGGTTTCCACAATTATCTCCCGCCATACGTTTTTCTCATTTTTTATCCTCCGGAGACCATAACCATCTCCATCAAAAAAACGAGGGATGCGTCCCCGGGTTCTTCTCCGTTTATATCTTTTGCCGTTGCCAATCGGATATACGGGATATACAATGGTTGCTTATGAAACTCAGCCAATTCTGTGGAAGTATTTTAAATACGTTGATAATAAAAGAGAAATAAGATCCAGCAGGTTTGTCATCCCCGCAAGGCGGGAATGACAAAAAAGGCAGCTGAGTTTCGTACGTAATCAGAAGAACATATGAAGAAACCATCCCATACAACTGATGATACCGCCCTGCCACGAGCTACAGTTCTGCAGATGTTGGGGCTTTTGAGTGGCACCTACAAAAAGCACCGCTGGCGTCTCCTGGCCGGATTTACTGCTCTGCTCCTGGTTGATTTCCTGCAACTGGTAATACCGCGTATAATCAAATCCGGTGTCGACGGTCTGACTTCCGGCACAACCGGCAGACCTGAGTTGCTGAAGCTTGGTCTCCTGATCATCCTGATAGCCCTCTTTGTTGTAATCCTTCGTTTTATCTGGCGCTACCTGATTATCGGCTTCTCCCGTCTTCTTGAGAGAGATATACGGAATCGCATCTTCAGCCATATTCTAAAAATGGATGGCCCTTTTTTTGAAAAGCGAACCACCGGGGACCTTATGGCCCATTCCAGCAACGACCTGTCGGCTGTCCAGATGGCCTGTGGTATGGGGATGGTTGCTGCGGTAGATGCCCTGGTAATGCTGGTTGCCGCCATCGGTTTTATGATAGCCATCCACCCGTTTCTCACATTTCTGGCTCTACTGCCCATGCCTTTACTGGCAATCAGCACCCGTATCCTCTCCGGCAGGCTTCATAAACATTTTTCAGTGGTACAGGCTCATTTTGCCCTGCTGACAGAATTTTCCAGATCTACTCTCGTCTCCATAGGCCTGATAAAATCCTATACCATGGAACAGTTTCAAACCAGCCAGTTCGATCACCTTGGAAAACAGTATGTAAAGGCTAATCTGCGTGTTGCAAGAATCCAGGGATTAATCAGCCCTATTGCTACCCTGGTCGGCAACACAGGGATGCTTGTAGTTCTTTTCTGGGGTGGTAAACTTGTCATTGAAAGCCAGATCACTCTGGGAGATTTTGTCGCCTTTATAATCTATCTGTATATGCTTATCTGGCCTGTAATGGCTATCGGCTGGGTGGCAAACCTGGTGCAGCGTGGGGCAACCTCACTTGGTCGAATCCACAACCTGGTATCAAGCAGTGCTCTGGTACCTGATCCCGCAACAGGCCCCTCCTCCGACAGCGATCAACCGGGTTTTCGACTGGAAAAGTTGTCATTTTGCTACCCGTCGACCCCACTTCCTGTGCTAAAAAACATTACTCTTGAATTTGGCCCCGGCATACATGGAATTACCGGCCGTACAGGATCAGGCAAATCGACCCTGTGCAAATTACTGACCAGGCTCTACCCCGTAGATGATGGTCAGCTCTTCTTCGCAGACCACGATGTCAATCATTTTCCACTATCGCAGATCCGCTCTCAGGTCGGATATGTGAGCCAGGAACCTATACTTTATTCAAATACAATTGCTGACAATATCTCACTTGGCCGTCCGGATGCATCACAGGATGAAATTGAAATGGCCGCTCAGAACGCTGCCGTCCACAGAGATATT
>DEIL01000057.1 GCA_002352445.1 Desulfobulbaceae bacterium UBA2775 | reverse complement strand
GTTCCCTCGAGTCAAAATCAGAAACTATTTTCGCTGTATCTGATCGATCCCATTTACCTTTTCCGCTTGCTACATCTGGTGATTCGTTATATGTTTTTTTCAAAGCTCGATCTGTTATTTATTATTGAAAATAAGTTAATTAGCGTTGACCTATTTTCTCGTATCAGATCGAGCTTAAAATGTCCCGCACTTTCTCAAGTTGAGCTTTCTTTTTATCGTTCCTCCGTCTATGTGGGCTAAGTTAGGACCAAGCCCAAATATCTCGTAGAGAGTGACACATTAAAAAATGGTTGTCAGCTTGACCAAGCGAGGGAGTATGTCCTGAAAAACTATTCCGTAGGCCGCCTATTGACCGAGGTCGAATCCCTGTATGAAAAATTGGTTGAATAATGCAAGGGCGCCAGAAAAAGTATCTGAAAATAAGGTTATGGAAAAGGACCGCATCGATTTAATGGAAAATAATGAGGCAACAGGCTCAGCAGAACATTCCGGGGATTTGACCAGCGGCCGAAAAATTACTCGAAACAGCATTCTGAACATTATTGGATATTGCGCACCACTGTTTGTTGCATTGATAACGATACCCGTAATGATCCATGAGATGGGCAACGATCGTTTTGGGATTCTCACTTTGGCCTGGGCTATTATCGGCTATTTCAGCCTGTTTGATTTCGGTTTGAATAGAGCACTGACTAAACTGGTGGCCGAAAGACTGGGGAAAGAAGAACAAGAGGATATCGCATCTCTGATTTGGACATCCCTTGTGGTTATGATGATCCTCGGGCTCATTGTTGCTGCGATCCTAATCATCGGATTACCCTGGTTGGTTCAAAATATTCTTACAATTCCTGCAGCATTAAAAAGAGAAACGTTAATAGCATTCTACTTGTTGGCCCTTTCAATACCGCTGGTAATCATCAGCGTCGGTTTACGCGGAGTCCTGAGCGCCTACCAGAGATTCGACCTGATTAATTTTGTTCGTGTTCCCATGGGAATCTATATCTTTATCGCTCCGATACCTATCATAAAATGGTATATGAACGCGCTCCATCCTGTTGTGGCAGTACTAATTCTGGGACGACTAATTGCAGTGCTGATCCAATTGCGGATGTGCCTCAAAATTGTTCCTTTTATTCAATCCGACGTTGGTTTTCGACGTGACTTGATCCGCCCACTGCTATCATACGGCGGCTGGGTTACGGTTAGTAATATTATCAGCCCCCTTATGATTTATATCGATCGCTTTTTCATAAGTGCCCTGATTTCGGCTTCGGCTGTGGCCTTTTATGCAACACCCAACGAAGCGGCGACTAAGCTATGGTTTCTACCATGGGCCGTACTAGGTGTCTTGTTCCCTGCGTTTTCAACGAGCTTCGCGAAAGATATCCGAATGGCATCCGATATATTTGATAACAGTTTAAAATACCTCTTCGTTATCATGTTTCCCATCGCCTTGTTGACGATCACTTTTTCTTTTGAAGGCCTCAATTTCTGGTTGGGTAGTGAATTTGCCGTTAAAAGTACCGCTGTTTTGAAGTGGATGGTGGTGGGCGTTTTTATACACAGTATAGCTCAAGTGCCATACGCGTTACTGCAAGGTGCTGGACGGCCTGATATCATTGCCAAACTTCATCTAATTGAATTACCTCTTTATTGTATCCTACTCTGGCAGCTTATACAATTAGGAGGGACTCAGGGGGCGGCTATAGCCTGGACCATGCGGTTAGGTGCTGACGGATTGGTAGTATTTTTATTCGTTAGAAAGGTTCTTCCCGGCATTCTTGTCAAGATAAATCATAAGCTTAGTATCCTGTCCATGGCACTTCTGTCCTTTATCCTGACATCAAGTTTGGAAAATTTTTTCTTTAAAAGCGGATTCTTCTTTGCAGTTATACTTTCATTTGCTTTGTTTGTATGGTTCATCATTTTTAATGACCAAGACCGGGACCGAATATTCAAGGGGATTTCTCATGCGATCTGAAAATGCTGCCACACAAGTGAAGAAGAGATATCAGGGAAAAGAAGGAAAAGTATATCATCAAAAGCACGACGTTCCGCAAGCTGCCCACAAATGGATTGCCCGAAACCGTGCCGAAAAGTTGGTGCCCTATATCAACCCGGATGATATTGTTTTGGAATACGGCGTTGGACCCGGGTGGAATCTTGAAGCAATTGGTTGTCAGCAGCGTTTGGGGTATGATTTGGCAACCTTTTTGGAAAAACCGCTGGCCGCCAAGGGGATCCGATTTGTCGCCGATATCAAGACGGTGCCGGATGTATCCATTGATACAATCATTTGTCACCACGTTCTCGAACATACGCTGAATCCGACCAAAATCCTTGGAGAAATCAAACGGATGCTGAAAGACGATGGCCGGCTGGTCCTGATCGTACCCTATGAAAAGGAAAGAAAATGTCGTTCTTTCACTCCCAATGAACCCAACCACCATCTTTATTCATGGAATGTTCAAACCCTGGGTAATTTGGTTAATGATATGGGTTTTTCTATACAACAATCGGGAATCGGTCGCTACGGCTACGACCGATTCCTGGCGGTATTGGCCCTTCGGTTAAAAATCGGTGCCGCCGGTTTCAGGTGGCTTAAAAAATTGGCTCTTGCCGTCAACCCCTTGTGGGAAGTACGCATCGTGGCTAACAAAAAAGGTCTTGCTTAGGCCTAAACGAGTTTAAGGGCACTTATCTGGCCCAACTTCGGGTTTACCCGGAAAAAGAATTTTACGTTTTGCTCGGGCAGAAATTTACACCTATTTTGATCGAGTTGACCTACAAACGCCAGATGATGATGGTCATTTTGGATTTCGGACATTTATTGCCATCAGGTTGATTTTCGGTTACAAAGGTCTGAGGTATCAGACTTAAA
>DEIL01000060.1 GCA_002352445.1 Desulfobulbaceae bacterium UBA2775 | reverse complement strand
AAAATCCCCCTCATCCAGATCGGGATCCTTGATCTTTCCGTATTGGGGGGTCTGGCCTTTCCTGTAAGAGAGCACCTTCTTGTGAAGGTACATGCCAATTTCCGTGCCGGTGATATAACCGTCGTTGTCAAGGTCCCCGTCCCCCTGCAGCGCGCGGATGAATGAAGGGGTGAATATGCTGCCGGCAGGGACTTCTTCCCCGGCGCTCCCCGCCGAAATGAATTGGCGCACCGGGCGTGAGGTGACGTCTGAAATGTCGGGTGGAATCCGGGGCAATGCTTTTGCCTTGAAAACCGTACCCGAAAAACAGCTGTCAAATAGAAACAAGGCGTGCTTGGCCTCTATTTCCCGAGACCAGGTAAGAATCTGGTTCATTCCGATGGCCTTCCGAGCAAAGCCTTTTTCGTCATATCTGGGATCAGGCGCATCAGCAGGTACCAGGTACCCTTTCTTTCCCTGTTTTCGTGTATGCCCATGCCCTGAGAAAAAGAAAAGAAGGCGGTTGCCCACATCAAAACCGTAGGTGTCAATGAAATCTTCAAAGGCCGCATTCAATTCATCACTGGTCGGGTTCATTACCTTTACCACATGGAAACCCTGTTTCTTCAAGGCTGCATCAACTTTATTGATTTCATAGGGCACACTCTCCAGTTTCGGCCACCCGGCGGTATAATCACTGATGCCTATAATCAGGGCATGGCTCCCCTTATAGAGCCCCACTTTTCGCCCGGACGTATCCTTGATGACAACCTTGATGCCTTTGGTCTGAGAGGCTGACGAAAGAAAAGGATGAAACCCGATCAAAATTAAAATGAGCCCGAAAATCGTTACTTTTTTCATGGTGGTTCTCTTTTTGATAACAGCTTTGGCACTGGTTCAGTTGAATAGGAAAAAAGATGTGCCCCCCCAGATGATGCCTTATAAAACAGTTGCTTATGTCAACCATCGCGCCTCGTGGAAAGACGCCCTAACCCATTGATATAATTGAATTACCTGTCCAGCTGAACCAGCGCCGGTTCGAACAAATCTCCTTAATTTCAATACTATTTATTAACTGAAGTTTCACAGTTTTATTTTCATGACAAATTTGTTAGTTTGCTGTATATTGCTGAAATATTGCATGTTTTCCTTGGTAAAGCATTCGTGCGTTAAGGGGTAATAAAATGTGGTTTTGCTATTTCTATGGCAAACACCGTAAAAATTAAATTTATTTCCACTACAGCGGCACATCATGTCAGCTTGGGAAGCGTTGAAAACCGTGAAACTTTAGTTTATTAATTCTTCAAGTTTTATCAAATTAAAGAGGGTTTCATTGTCGAAAAAATCAAAAATCAATAAATGGGTATTTTTGCTTGTTCTTCTTCCTTTCCTCGTATTCTAATCTAATTTTTTTGTTCTTCAATCTGACGTTTTTGGCTCATCTTTTTAAGTTTATACGGCATAAAAACCATTAATATAAACCAAATAAGTCAAGGAATTATGAAAATAAAAATTATGTCCAATTTACGCCTAAATGCAATAAGATAAATATTTGTTGCGAAGTTTTTTCTTAATTAACTTTGTTTACCACCCCGTTATGAACAATCTTCTTACTTATTAGCTCTTCCAATTACTTGCGGTTACAAACAAACCGCACCTCATTCTTCCTCTTCGTATATGCTACTCACGCCACACGGTTAACGATAAGATCACCGGCCCTGCACCGGCCCCCGCAAAACCGCCAGACTTTCAGGGGTCCGGTGAAGCGTTTGGTTCGGTGGTAATTTCAGGAACCCTGTATTCAATTTTGCCATTTGTCCATACTGGGAGCTTATAATTATTTCGTCTTGCATGCTCGGCAACTTTTGCTGCTGCCCTCTTTAATGCCTTCAAAGCAATCATTGCATGTTTGTTCTGATTTTCCATCTTATTACTCCGATTGATCAAGGAGAACAGGGGTATCTCCGGATGTGTCAAAGATCGCCCATGAATCGACCAAGGGCTTATATAACAAATTGAAATTATCCAAGCTCCTTACAAAACGTCGCTGTATATCTTTTTCAGGGACGTCATGGCCCCCTTTGGAGACTCGAAGCTTTACACGTGCCATTGCGAATTCAACTGACGGAAGCTTGAAGAAATAAAGAATGATTTCATATCCTTGCTCCTTCCATTCGATTATCTTCCTGATATATCCTTTTCCGCTAAGCGTGGTTTCAAAGGCAAATGATTCATTTTTTCTCACACATTCTCTGATAAGCTCAATCATCAGCCGGCCAGCTTCTATGGCCATTTTTCTGGGCTGAAAAGGTGATAGGCCATAGGCGATGAGATCTGCATTTACAAAATTGAGGCATTCTGCCTCGATGGGAAGAAACTCATCTGCAAAGGTTGTTTTCCCTGCACCGTTAGGCCCGGCAAGAATGTAACATTTCTTGTCCAAAATCTAATCTCCCTATACTCTTTCTTGTCGACGTGTTTGACTCCCTAACTCTTCTATGTAGGATTGAAGTTCTTTCGTAAAATGAAACCATCTTTTTCGAACAGAAGGTGTTTGAACTTTTCATGCAGTTCTTTTTCATCATTTGCACCGCCCGGGATTTTTGCAATGAGCCTTAATTCAGTTGGAGAATCAGTAGAGAGTTGTTTTACTCGGTCTTCAGGATTAACAGAGAAGCCAATTTTTACGCGGCTTAACCCGACTGCTTCAATGAAGTATACATAGCAGTCAGGTTCTTTGCAGGAGTCTAATAAATTAATGAATGCACCGGTCTGTTCTTTATGAAATCCCAGACAGATTTCCCATTTTGACCCACATTCACCCGAGATTGGAATTACGAGTAAATCACCTCGCCCAAGCCACCCCGCTTCATAATTATCGTTGCCAGTTTTTATGACTGGAGTAGCAAAATGTTGATATTCAGAACCGCATTCCGGACATTTGATCGATTCTGTCAGTCCATCATGCCAATATGAATAATCACCATGCATGATTTTTTTTATTGGGAGTTTGGTAGACATGCATCTCCTCTGGATGGAACCGAACGAAAAAATCAGCCGGAGCGTAGCGATCGGCTGGATTGTCTGGTTCAACTCTTCATTTCCCTACTTCTTGCAAGTCCCGTCAAGGACTTTCGCCTTTTTGGGGCGTTGGGCGGCGGATTCAGTCAATTGAGCTATTTTCCACTGAGCATAGAGCAGTGAGAAGCCAATGATAGGCAACAGGATATCGGTCCACAGAATGGCACCTGCGTTTCCCGGAGCCATATTGTGTGTTTTAGAAATTTGGTAAATATGACATCCAGCGGCGCCCCACAGAAAGAAGGCAGGAGGGATAAGTGTGGCTAAGCGGAAGGTTAGGTTTTTTCTGAAAGCGATAAGTCCTGCCATGCCCATGCCAAGGCTGGCAAACCCCACTTCCAGTTGAAAGGGGCTATTTGCCCACCCAATGAATTTAGCCGTGTACTCGGCAAACACCACATGCATCAGGAAGTTGTCCAGATACCCGATCCCGATGCTGAACAGGAAAAAATAGGCGACAAAGGCTTCGACAATGACCGACTTACTTCGCGATCTTTTCTTGAAAAGAAGGGAAACAAGCGAACCGATCAGTCCTGTGACGAGAAGGGAAACTGAGGGATTCGACAAAATAAGTTTAATCAATGAAGCGATCATGTTTTTGTCCTCCTTTCTTTAGTTGAACGATTTAGCCAAGCGGTATGGGAGCATTCGGAGTTTCTGACAGATCTCGCAAAATAAGAGTTCCGCTCCTTCATGTTGACGAAAACGAGTCTTTAGAGCGCTATAATCTGCCAAAATCTCGTCCTTGATCTTCGATTAGTAAGTTTATAGTATAGGAATTTCCGTTTTATGCCTAATAAATTCGGCATGATAGGATATGAGTGATTTTTTTTGAACGTCGAACATCGAACGTCCAACGTTGAACATCGAATGATGAAATCGCTTCGCTCTGTCTGTTTATAAATTGGCGTAATCCCTTATTCAAAATTCGATGTTGAACGTTCGATGTTCGATGTTCATCTTTTAAGTCCGCCCGAAGGGCGCTAAGTTTAAAATGACTTTGTCAGAAATTCCGAATGCACCCATCCAGTTTGCTCAGATGCTACCATCACACTCCCCTTTCTCATTTTATTAA
>DEIL01000232.1:2105-2767 GCA_002352445.1 Desulfobulbaceae bacterium UBA2775 | reverse complement strand
CAAAAAAATGGGGTGTCGGTTGCGCTGGAGGACAAGCAGGGAAAACAAAGTAACAAGCGCTTTGAAAAAGTCCTGATTGCAATCGGCCGCAAACCAAACACTGAAAACCTGGGGCTTGAAAATACCGCCATAATAAAAAACGAGAAAAATTTTATTGTTGTCGATGGACAACAACGAACGGCTGAATCGCATATATTTGCTATCGGAGATATTGCTGGTGAACCGATGTTGGCACATAAAGCATATGCTGAAGCCAGTGTTGCAGCTGAAGCTGCCGTTGGGCATAAAGCGGTTTTCGATCCTCGAGCGATCCCTGCAGTCGTCTTCACTGATCCAGAGATCGCCTGGTGTGGTTTGACTGAAACGGCAGCGCGTGAGCAGAAGATCAAAATTAAAACAGCAAAAATACCCTGGCGTGGAAATGGTCGTACTCTGACCTTGGGACGGGATGACGGCATGACAAAGTTGCTGGTTGATCCTGAAACTGACCGGGTGCTAGGCATGGCAGTTGCCGGACCGGGAGCTGGGGAATTAATTGCCGAGGGGGTAGTAGCCATAGAGATGGCCGCTGTCAGCGAGGATCTACGTAAATCAATCCACCCACATCCAACATTGTCAGAAACCATTTACGATGCCGCGGAGATGTTATTCAAGCCCTGATG
>DEIL01000232.1:0-2081 GCA_002352445.1 Desulfobulbaceae bacterium UBA2775 | reverse complement strand
GCTGATCAGAAGAAAACACCTCTTTTAAAATTGGAATATGCTGCGGGATTTTTTCGTGAGGGGCTAAAGTATAATGCCTTTCAAATATTCTAAGGAGATACGAAATCGTAATTTGAGAGGACATTTGATAAGCGGATCAATAACTTTTCCTTAATATATGGAAAACAATCATAATTTCTAAGTTTTGAAAAAGGAAATGCCCCTGGGTTTTCAAGGGCATTCATCTAGAAACTTATTACTTTTGAGACGCAGCTATGAGTGATTCTGGGTTTAGGTGTAAGCTGAATGCGGATGCCAGCGAATTTGTCTAACTGGGTTGGGTGGCGCCCTTTTATTACTAACCAGAGACTATTGTCAGCTTCTAGCAATGCCTCTGCATTCATAAAAACCTGTTCAGTGATAAACGGAACGTAAATAGTCTCGTCCACAGCTCCGTTCGCAAGCAAGATTTTCGTGATATATGCCCCCTCTTTGCGCGGACCTTGCGGAACATGGACCATATAGACAAACTGCTCGTCACAGAAGGTTTGACTGTATCTTGACCGGATTTCAGGATAAAAGCGGATTGTGTCACCTTCTGATACGGCTACCCCTAAACCCTGTGCCTCAGGATGAGTTTTTAGGAAATCGGGCAGAAGTTTTATATTCTTGCAACCCACCAGCATGTTCTTAGGAACATTCTCAACAAATTCAGGGACGAGGGTACTCCACTGGACGTTTTTGTGCTGCCACCGTTCAATTTTGTGTTTTTCTGCCTCCGGCAGACTTAACGCATTTAAAACTAATTGACTCGGTTGCAGGTTCCTTTCTATTTCAGGACAGGTAAATCGGGTATTTTTTTGTTTTTCCCAATGGTAAGAAAATACAGGTTTTGCCTCAGATGCGAGTTTAAGCTCAATATTGACCTTATCGAAAGTGGAGTCGATTTTCAATTGTGCCTCAGGTTTACTTGACGCCATTTTTGCTATCAATTCTCTGCTATCTCTACTGTCCACCCAAAAATAATCGAGTCCGCCTACCCGGACAATGGATTGCCCGTGACGGAGAAAGAAAAACGGCGAGTCCCAAAAAATATCCACCCCAAACTTGCTCGGGTCACCAACTATCTCAAGGGGGCCAATAACAGAAACGGACGTTACAGTTGGCATAGCGGTTGGTTCTTTACAAACGGCAGCCCGCTTAAAAGCGATTCCTTTAAGTCGTGTCGCTTCAGCAGGAGTCGCATTGTTACGATCATAAAAGTAGAAGTAGGAGGTTGCTGAGACCAATGCAACGGTGAAGAGAGCTGCAATAAAACACGTAGCTTTACCGTTTGAACCTTCTTGAGCCGATCGGATTCCGGCTGCAAGCCAAATGACACCAAGAGAGAGGAACCATAAAATAGCACCCCACCCGTAGCCATAAACAGGAACGGTTGCCCCCCCCTCATTAAGCAGAATCTCCGTGTAGCGAAAAGTGTCCAAGGACAATAAGACGGCAATAATAGGAGAAATAACAACCGTTTTTCCTTTGAGTAGACGGATAGTGGAATAGCAAAAAAAGAGATTTGCATACCAGGCAAATGTCCCAACCAGAGGCCCTAGCCAACCCAAAAGCAAAATACTGAAGCCGTACATTGAATGCTTGGAGGTGTAAGACGCTATGCAGTTAAATGGAAGGGAGGCGAGAAAGATAACTAAGGCCGCTATTGTAAGGTAAAGCGATGCATTCTTCCACTTAGCTGACATAAAACAGACCTCCCAAGACATGCAAAGCACTGATATGGTACCCCTCCAGAAAAGTAATTAATTGAATCAACAGCAGTATCTATAACAAGGTTGTTTTTGTCAAAGCTTAGAAGATACGGCTGAAAAGAGTATACAAATAGTATGGAGATCCTGGACTAGCTTGCTGCACCTATATACTCCGACCTACTGCGTTTCAGAAATTGTTTCTAAATTGATCTCACAATATTAAGGACATTCAAAACAACAGCCCTAGATCACTCGGAGGTATTACGAAAGTCGGAATTTTACTTATGGCAAGATTTAGATGACGCAGTCGACCCATTTTTCAAAAGTAGTAAGATTTGAAAATTCAAT
>DEIL01000158.1:7771-22898 GCA_002352445.1 Desulfobulbaceae bacterium UBA2775 | reverse complement strand
TGACCTTTTTACGAGTTCATCATACTTCCATGGCAATTATCCAGGCATTTTAAAAGTTCCGATTTATTCGGGTAAAGGTATTATGCAAGCGATGATCTTGGCTGCAGGTCTTGGAACCAGGTTGCTGCCCCATACATTGGTTCGCCCCAAACCCCTTTTCCCTATCCTTAACCAGCCACTCCTGCTTCTTACAATCAAACGATTACAGAAGATCGGTTTTGACCGGGTAGTGGTCAACTGCCACCATCTGCGAGAACAGATTGTTGCTGCAATTGATGGGCTGTCCGGGGTAATTGTGCAGGAGGAGGAATCCATCCTCGGCACCGGTGGCGGTTTGCGCGCTGCCCTGGACTATCTGGAAGATGAGCCTCTTCTTGTGACAAATGGAGATATTTACCATACGATTGATTTTAATGATTTCTATCAGTTCCATATTGCAAATGGTGCTTCGGTAACCATGGCAATGCATGATTATAATCGTTTTAACAGTGTTATGGTCAAAAGTGATAAAGTTGTAAGCTTTGACAATCTGAACGAATCCTCTCTCCTGGCGTTTACCGGGATTCATATGATTGAACCGGAAATTTTGAAAGAGATTAAACAGAACAGCTATTCATGCATTATAGATCATTATAGAAAACTCCTGGATGATAACGTAACAATAAGTTGTTATCCGGCGGATGATTGTTTCTGGACCGATATGGGCAGTCCTGCTGACTACCTTCATCTTCATGAGGGATTATTAAAAAATGATATTCCATGCTGGCCGGAGATTGGACCTGTTCGAAAATTTTATTGTATTGATAAAAAGGCTAAACTGCCGACGAATATAGAGGTTGCTGACTGGGCCTGTATTGGAGGGGCCCATATAGGAGACGGGAGTCACCTTGAGAGGGTTGTTGTATGGGATGATGTCTCAATTCCGGCCGGCAGCTGGCTGGTGGATGAGATTGTTTCTGGACATGAGAATAAATAAAAAAAACGTATCTTTTGGGTTGTAGGCATTTCCTGGCCTAGGAGGCTGTCCGAGAATACGCATTTTTTTCTCAAATCGAAGTTTTTCGGAAAAATAAGCACAGCCATATAAGTGATATCGAAGTCTACGCTATCTGCGAGCATTATTTTTATGGAAACAGCGAAGAGTTGTGGACAGGTAAGCGAGTTTACGAGACTCCGCAGATGCATTCTCGGACAGCCGCCTAGTGGTGTTACGAAACCATAAAAATTGATTGTGTTATTCGATGGTCTTTTCCTTATCTTCAAATTTAAAAAAAAGAGCTGAACTTCTTCTTGTCGATGCTGGTCTGCTTGGGCTGGATGAGGCTAAACGTGCACTTGATATTTCGAACTCCGATCAGTTACACGGGGATGGTTCAAATAGACGATTTTCGCGTATTTACCATCTGCAGGAGCCTGTCTGCATTCTTGTAGTCCCGGCGGGAAAAGGTGACGATGATCTGGCGGAGGCACGTTCTGCATGGTTTATAGGTAACCATCTTCGAAGCCGCAATGTGCCGTTGCCTGAGATTTATGGCTGGGATGCTGATACAGGCATTATACTTTTTGAGGATCTGGGGGATATTCGTCTACATGATTTTATTGTGGGTAAAAAAGATCTTTTACTACAGTCAGATGCTGATTTGCTCACAAGTTATTCCCGGGTCATTGAAGAACTGGCCCATATGCAGTATGCAGGTGGAGTTGATTTTGATGAGAACTGGTGCTGGGATAGCCCAATATACGATCAGCAACTGATGCTTGAACGGGAGTCAGGTTATTTTCTCCGGGCATTCTGGCAGGGACTGCTGGGTAGAGAAAGTGTGCAGGGGGTTGAGGAAGAATTGGAGGATATAGCAAAAAGGACTGCACAGGCCGGAGCAGATTATTTTCTGCATAGAGATTTTCAATGTCGGAATATTATGGTCAAGGATGGACGAGTGAGATTTATCGATTACCAGGGGGGGAGGATGGGTCCTCTGGGGTATGATCTTGCTTCTTTGCTTATCGATCCCTACGCCGGTTTATCCCAGGCAGTGAAGGAAAACCTTTTCGATTACTATATTACCTGTATCGGAAAGTATACGAAAATTGAGGAAAATCAATTTGTCGACCAGTATAATCTTCTTGCATTTCAACGGAATATGCAGTTCGTTGGTGCCTTTTCCTTTCTCTCTCAGGTAAAAAACAAGGTTTTTTTTGCGGATTACATCTCTCCGGCACTCTCTGATCTCGCTGCTCGGCTGGAGTTACCACAGTTTTCTCAATATCCGATCATTCGAAGTATGGTTAAAAAGGGAATTGTTCTTTGGGCAAGGTAGTGTTCAGGTAGATAGGCTGAACGATACGTGTTGCAATTTCCTACCCGGACATTACTGGAAAAAAGTCATTGTTAACAGCCTAAACAGCTAATCAACCTGGACAGTTATAAGGATTGAATAATATGACAAATAACAATTGCCCCATGGTGGCACTTATCGGTCGGCCAAATGTCGGCAAATCAACACTGTTCAACAGAATTACCAAGTCGCGAAAGGCACTGGTAGACCCGACTCCCGGGGTTACCAGGGATCGTCATTATGATCGTGTAACCTGGGATCAAAGGTCGTTTATTCTTGTTGATACCGGTGGCATCGATGACAACCCCGAAGATCTGCTTGTTAATCATATCAGGGAGCAGGCGTTGGCGGCGATTGAAGAAGCTGACATCATCCTCTTTCTTATGGATGCCAGGCAGGGGGTGACTCCGGCTGATTATGATGTCGTTGAAATTCTGCGTCGAACTGAAAAACCCATTTTCCATGTGGTTAACAAAATAGATAGTCCCAAGCAGGAGATTGAGCTTTTGTCGCAGTTTTATGAGCTGGGAATTGAGGAGTTATGGTCACTTTCTGCCGAGCACAGTTATGGTTTTCAAGGATTGATGGATGGGCTCTGTGATGAGATATCAGTGGAAGAAGTTGATCTGAGTCTGCCGGAGGATACGGTAAAGGTCGCCTTTTTCGGTAGACCAAATGTCGGCAAATCTTCTATGATTAACAAGATACTCGGCGAAGATCGCATGATTGTTTCAGAAATATCAGGGACCACAAGAGATTCCGTCGATACATTGCTTACCCATGGCAAATACAATTATCTGCTAATCGACACGGCCGGGATACGAAGAAAAGGAAAAACCACGGAAAAACTTGAAAAATTCAGTATCCTGAAATCCCTTGCAGCGCTGACGAAATGTGATATTGCCGTGGTTCTTCTTGATGCCGAGGAGGGTATCACTGAGCAGGACACGAAGGTGATCGGCTATGCTCTGGATCATGGGAGGGGGATGATAATCCTGGTAAACAAATGGGATCTTCTCCAGGGGGATAAAAAACGCCAGGGAAATGTACTGTCAGAGGTGGGGCGTCTCCTGCCTTTTCTCGGTTTTGCTCCGATACTCAATGTCTCCGCACTGACAGGTTATGGAATAAAACGGCTGTTTCCGGTGATAGGCTCAGTTTACAGGCAATACACAGCAACTTTTCCCACTTCTGCCCTTAACCGTTTGCTTCGTGAGGCAATAGAAACCCATTCACCGCCCATATACCGAAATAAACGACTGAAGTTCTACTACACCTCACAGATTGGCACCCGCCCGCCGAGGTTTGTGGTGATGACAAATAGTTATAAGGGAGTACATTTTTCCTACCAGAGGTATCTGATTAACAAATTCAGGGAGGGTCTCGATCTTGATAAGGTCCCCATTCAGCTCATCTTCAAGGACAAGTCAGGCCAGCGGGATAAATAGTTATCCGGCTTAAAGATCATTAGCTTTCTTGACCACTTTTTTGAAACCTTCTGCTGAACGGCTGATAACTTCGTCGGGCACGCAGAAGGCCAGACGGATATGCCCCGGGGAACCAAAGCCGGTGCCCGGGACAGCAAGTATGTTTTCTTCCTGCAGAAGAGCACAAAATTTGACATCGTCACTAATAGGAGTTTCCGGAAATATATAGAAGGCACCTTTGGGGGGAGTAAAAGTGAATCCCGCATCCTCAAGAACAGCGCAGAACAGCTTTTTTCTTTTTGCGTAGATGGAATTGTCCACGGAGACATCCTGGAGTTCGGCAACTACACGCTGCATAAGTGCCGGTGCGTTGACAAAGCCGAGTATCCTGTTGGCAAGGGTTAGAGCATTGACCAGATTTGCTTTATCCTCGATCTGAGGATGAACAGCGAGATATCCTATACGCTCTCCCGGAAGGGACAGATCTTTAGAATAAGATGAAACGACGATGCTGTTCTTATAGGCTTTGAAAATAGATGGCACGGTATAGTCATCAAAAATGATTTTTCTATATGGCTCATCGGAAATCATATAGATTGTAGAATCATGCTCTGAGCCTGCCTTTTGCAGTAATTTACCGAGGGCGTGGAGGGAGTCTGCAGAGTAGATCTGGCCCGTTGGATTATTGGGTGAGTTAATGATAATTGCTTTTGTTTTTTCAGTAATTGCCGCCTCGATGGCAGCCAGATCAATATTGAATGATGAATCTGTTGCAACAATCCTGCTTACTCCGCCGTGATTATCTACATAAAAATTATACTCAACAAAATACGGGGCCAGCAGTAATACTTCTTCGCCGGGATCAAGGAGTGATTTCATTACGACATTCAGACCTCCGGCCGCCCCGCAGGTCATGAGCATATCGCCCTGGTTGACTGTTATTTCCTGCTCAGCAGACATTCTGGCTGCAATGGCTTCTCGTACCCACGGGTACCCACCATTTGGCATATAAGAATGCACGCCGGGGCTTTCGTCCTGAACAATTTCCCGGATCACCTCATTATATCGCTTAGGCGGCGGTGCGTCAGGGTTACCGAGACTGAAGTCAAAGACATTTTCAACCCCATACTGCGCTTTCATTTTGGCACCCTCTTCGAACATCTTCCTTATCCATGAAGACTTCTCAGCAAAAAGCCTCATTTTTTCAGAAATAGACATTATATATCTCCTTTAATTATCGATATTTTTACGGCTTGAATTTCGGCTGGTGATCTTTTCTACTTCTTTTTAAAGTATTCATATGCACCGTTTATTTCCTTCATTTTCTCTTCGGCAATTTTCTGGAACTCCTCACCGAGATGCCGCACTTTGTCCGGATGGTATTTCATGCTCAATTTACGATATGCTTTTTTGATCTCTTCCATGCTTGCACCCTTGTTGAGTCCCAGAGTCGCATAGTATTGGTCCACTGTATCCCTGCCAGGAGCAGCAGTGTACTGGCGGCCATATTTAAATCTTGCCTCGATAGTTCGCTGATCGTATGCGGATATTGCCAGATACGCAGCTATACGACGGGCAATCTGCAGTTCATCCTCAGGGACATCCTTTTTGGTGTAGAGGATCTGAAAGACAAGTTCCAGCAGAATAAGGCGTGGTTCGTAAGCAAAGGTGGATTTAAATTCCTCCAGCAGGGAGTCGAGGGACGGAGAAGAACTGGTCGCCTCTTTGATAATCTCTTTTACCCAGAGCATCTGGGTTTGGTTGTAGTGCAGGTTGTACTGGAAAAAGCGATGAATTGTCTGGATTTCATCTTTAGTGATGCGCCCATCTATTTTTGCTGTATGCATCAATATGTGAACAAGGAGCCAGACAAATCTGTTGCGACTTTCAGATTGGGATTGTTCGTATGTTGCAACTTTTTTTTGCACCCAATAGCTAAATCCCCAGAAAATTGCTATTAAGAGGATAATCCCTGTAATTCCAGTATACAAGAGAGTCCCGAGAAACTTAATGAGGGCGGGAGCCCCTCCTGAAATGAAGACGATAAGGAGAGCGATGAGCAGGCATCCACCACAACCCGGCTGTTGTTGTCGCTGGTAATTCATTCTTTTTCTCCAATTTGACTATGGCTTTGAAAAAGTGCCTCGGTAAATTCGCCCGCATCAAAATCTCTCAGATCATCCATCTGCTCGCCTATTCCTATGAACCGGATGGGGATTTCGATTTCTCTACAAATGTTCGCTACAATACCACCCTTTGAAGTCCCGTCGAGCTTAGTTAGAGCAATGCCGGTTACTCCGACAGCGTCATTGAACAATCTGGCTTGACTGATTCCGTTCTGCCCGGTGGTGGCATCAATGACCAGAAGGATTTCATGGGGAGAACCTTTCAGCTTTTTGCCTATTACCCGCTTAATCTTTTTTAACTCCTCCATAAGATTTGCATGGGTATGAAGTCTTCCCGCTGTGTCGACAAGAACCACATCAATATCTTTAGCTTGAGCAACAGTAAGTGCATCAAATGCAACGGAGGACGGGTCTGCACCTTCTTCGTGAGCTATAACAGGGATGTTGTTTCTTTCACCCCATATTTGCAATTGTGAGACTGCGGCAGCACGGAAGGTGTCGGCGGCGACAAGCATAACGGATCTGCCGGATTTAATAAATTTGTTGGCAATCTTGCCGATGGTAGTAGTCTTACCAACACCGTTGACACCGATGACCATGATGACAAAGGGACCTTTATCAGGCATAACAAGTTCAGCGTCTCTTTCAGAATTTATAATAAAAGTGGTAATTTTTTCTTTCAGTACTTCTTTGAGCGAGTTCGGGTCGGTCAGCTCTTTGCGCTTGACTTTTTTGCGTGCATATTCAAGGAGCTCCTGGGTTGTTGCAACCCCGAGATCGGCGGTTATGAGAATTTCTTCAAGATCATCGAGCAAAGCTGCATCTATTTCTTTTTTGCCAAGGAAAAGGGTGTCGAGTTGGTAGGCGAAAGTCGATCTGGTTTTTGATAGACGCTGGCTGAGCCGGGAAAAAAGAGATTTTTTCTGTTCTTCGCCATTGCCGGGATGGGCAGGGCCGGTTAGCCTTTCTTCAGGTTCTTCAATTGTTATATCGGTACCTGGAGAAAGTGATGGTTCAGTTACTTCTTCAACCTCTTCCTTAACTTCCTCTTTTGTTCTTTCCTTTACAGGCTCAGCAACAACGGGTTCAGAACGAGGAATTTCTTCTCCCGCCGGTTCTTCTGTCGGGGCAGGCCGTTTTCCTGCTACCTCTCCGGCTTGCTCTTCTGTTAAGACTGCTTCACTTTCCCTGGCTTGAGTCTCCGGGGAGTCTTTCTTAAACTTTTTTTTAAACCAACCTAGCATGATTAATTCCTGGCAGGAGTATCGATATTGAACCATATAATATTGATGGCGTCGTAAAAAGTCCGATCTCCTTCGTTGCAGGGTTTTCTCAGAACCTCAACATACCGTATGTATNNTACCATATGTATTGTTGAGGGCCTGAGAAAAACACTACGCCTCGTATATCAAACTTTTGACTTAGCCATCTGGAACTTCGAATGACCTTTTTACGAGTTCATCAATATTGGCGAACATGAAAACCTCTCATTCTACGTATAGTTCAGGAAGAAAGCAACAAAAAGTCAACAATGGTCACCTGCAGTAGATTTGCGGGGAGAATGTCACAGTGTCAGAGTGTTAGCACAATTTCAGGAGGAAGGAAAGTGATTGCAATTCTCTATAACGGCATTACTGTAATGGATGCTATTTTTCGACGTATTATTGGACAATCGTCCAAAAGGGTAATTATTCTTATACTGTTATCATATATTCAATTAGTTAGGAGGTTTTGAAATGTCCGAATCTTGTGGGAGTTCCTGTGAAACCAATGAAGCGCAACAGGCAGCGGCGGCTCAACAGGAAAATGCAATAACCAGGTCTCTTGGAAAAATTAAAAACAAGATTCTGGTAATGAGTGGTAAAGGTGGTGTTGGCAAATCGACAGTCTCTGTAAACCTGGCCCTGGGCCTTGCCAAGAAAGGACATCAGGTTGGCCTTATGGATGTTGATATTCATGGTCCCGATGTGGTGCGCATGCTTGATTTAAAAGGAAATGTCGAACCACCGGCAACTCCGGATGCACTTGTTCCTCCATTGAAATACAATGATAATCTTAAAGTGGTCTCTTTAGAATATATGATGAGAGACAGGGATGAGGCGATTATCTGGCGTGGACCTCTAAAAATTCAGGCTATCAGGCAGTTTGTCGCTGATATGGATTGGGGTGAACTTGATTACCTTATTATTGATGCTCCTCCAGGCACCGGTGATGAGCCTCTTTCTGTTGCCCAGACAATACCAAATGTTAAAGCGGTGGTTGTTACCACTCCCCAGAATATCGCCCTGGCTGATGTTCGTAAGTCGATAAATTTTTGCAAGACTGTTAATGTGGATATTGTTGGTCTTGTCGAAAATATGTCTGGGTTTGTCTGTCCTCATTGCAATGAAACTGTGGATATTTTTAAATCTGGTGGAGGAGAGAATCTTGCCCGCGAGCTGGAATTGCCTTTCCTTGGTAAAATCCCTATGGATCCAAAGGTTGTTATGGCTGGAGACGATGGAAAACCGTATCTTTCATCAGATGCAGACAGTCCGGCTACCAAGGCTTTCAGTGAAGTTATCACGGCTGTTGAGATACGTATCCCACCGGTTGCAGCACCGGTTACTTTATCGATGTCTGATAGTGATTCCGGTTGCGCTTGCGGGGGCAGTTGTCCATCGCATTCCTGATGAGTTAGTAAAAATTGCACGCTTCACATATCACGGTTTTTACTTGCTCATTCTGAGAATAGATTTTTGACGAAACCATCACATTTAACATTCTATAAATTCTGAGCTAAACAACATGATAATAAAGCAGATTATAGTAGGATCAATGGTTGTCTGTTGTTACATAGTGGCCTGTGAAAAAACGAAAAAGGCTGCGATTATAGACCCTGGCGGAGACGAGGATAAGGTTCTCGCCGAGGCTGAGAAGATGGGAGTAACCGTTGAGTACATCATAGCCACCCATGGGCATCCCGATCATGTCTGCGGCAACAGGAAGATTCAAGAAGCTACCGGTGCAAAAATCATAATGCACAGCGGTGATGCGCTCTTTTTTGATAAGCCCGAGGTGAAGAGCTATTTTTCCATGCTTGGGATGGAACCTTCGCCTTCGGCCGATATTCAGGTCGAAGATGGTGACATTATCGAGATTGGTGAAGTTAAACTTCAGGTTTTACATACCCCGGGTCACACCCCCGGTGGTATGTGTCTCTACAATGCACCGGATGTTATAACCGGAGACACTCTCTTTGTTGATGGGTTAGGGAGAACAGACTTTCCCGGAGGCTCCCACGAGGAGCTTATTGAATCGATCAGGAAAAAACTTCTTGTTCTGCCCGATGAAACTGTCATATGGCCCGGTCACGGGTATGGTGGATATCAGTCGACTATTGGAGTTGAGAGAGTTTCTAACCCTTACCTCTAAATTGGCAATAATCTGCAACTCAAAAGATAAATAGTCTTACCACAGAGGACACAGAGAGCATAGAGAAAAGGCTATTTTTTTCTCCCCGGTGTCCTCTGTCGATCAAGTTTCTTATTTTTATCCTGCCTATCATATCATGCGTGAAATTGTTCTAGGTACAGCCGGCCATGTTGATCACGGTAAGACAAGTTTTGTCCGGGCTCTTACCGGGATAGAAACCGATCGTCTCAGAGAAGAACAGAAACGCGGTATCACCATAGAACTTGGTTTTGCCTATCTTGATCTGCCATGTGGACATCGTCTGGGTATCGTCGATGTTCCCGGCCATGAGAAGTTTGTAAAAAACATGGTTGCCGGGGTGACCGGTATGGACATACTTGCCTTCATTATAGCTGCTGATGAAGGTATAATGCCCCAGACTCGAGAACATTTTGAGATATGCAGTTTGATGGGGGTGAAGCAGGGCATTGTCATCGTAACTAAAATCGATCTGGTTGAACCGGATTGGCTGGAGATGGTCGATGAAGAGATTTCTGCATTTTGTGAAGGGAGCTTTTTAGAGGAGGCCCCTGTTATTCATGTTTCCTCTACAACGGGGGAGGGACTCGAAGAGGTACTGGCCACCCTTGATCGTTTTGTTACCAGTCATAATTTTCGGGAGGTTTTCGGGCCTTTCAGGCTGCCTGTCGATCGAAGTTTTGCTATGAAGGGGTTTGGGGCGGTTGTCACCGGAACCTCAATTTCCGGGCGAACCTCTGTTGGTGAGGAGTTACAGCTATATCCTACAGAACACGTTGCAAAAGTTCGGGGAATTCAGGTTCACGCCGAGTCTGTGGAGGGGGTGGAAGCCGGGCACAGGACTGCGATAAATCTTCAGGGGGTTGATACCAATGATATAGAGCGAGGGATGGTAATTGCTCCTCCCGGTGTATTGGAGTCCAGCTATATGCTGGATTGCCAGTTGCTCTATCTGGGGTCAAATTCAAAACCTTTGAAACACAGGGCTCGCATCCGGGTGCATATCGGCACCTCTGAAGTTATCGGCAGAGTCTCTCTGCTTGACAGGGATAAACTGCAACCGGGTGATGAAGTGGTTGTGCAGCTTCTACTTGAAAAAATGGTTGCTGTATGGCCTGGAGACCGGTATGTAATTCGGAGCTATTCTCCTGTTGCCACTATAGGCGGCGGTGTTATCCTTGGAAATCTTCCTTTTAGAAAACGTAAGCGATTAACAGAAAACGACAGAGAATACAATAAAACCCTCAACACTTCCCTGATAAAAGGCAGTGTCGAAGAAAGGGCGCTTTTTTTTCTGGCTGAAAGCGGTGAGAGCGGGCTTACCGCAAGTGATCTGGGAATACGACTGGGGCTTTTTGGAAAGCATTTAAAAAAGGAACTCAATGATCCGCTGTCGACTAAAAAAATGGTTGTTGTTGATTCGCCAACCCAGCGTTACGTCATCAGGGGGATTGCGGAAGAGATTAAAGAGATGGTGCTTGCCCGCCTTGGAGAGTATCACAAGGCAAATCCCCTGCAGGTCGGACTGGTAAAAGAAGAACTTCGATCCGCTGTCGGTAAGAGGGTGGATATGAAAGTGTTCAACTACTGTTTAAAAGAACTTATGCGACAGTCACTGATTGTGCAGGAGGGCTCAGCTATCCGCATGGAAACTCACCAGGTTGCGTTGAAGGCGGATGAAGAAAAATTGCAGAGAGAACTGGTGGGCTGGTATAGGGGAGAGGGGTTGTCAACACCGACTCTTAAGGAGACAATGTCGAAGTTCTCTGATTATCCGTCATCCCTGGTTAAGGAGGTTCTCAGCCTCCTGCTGAGAGAGGAAAAACTGGTCAAGATCAGTGAAACCCTTTACTATTCAAAGGAAGTCATTGCTCCACTTATCGAATCGGTAAAAGAAACTATTGAAAAGGAGGGGGAGATTGATGCTCCCCGTTTTAAGGCTTTAACCGGCCTTACACGAAAATTTTCCATCCCGATCCTTGAATACCTTGACCGGATCAAGGTGACTATGAGAATCGGGGATAAGAGAGTATTGCGAAAACAACCATAAATTTGTACTTTTTTCGACGATATCAACTCTGCTCTATGATATCGTTGCTGCTGTCGTCTCCCAGCTCAATTTTAAGTATCTTTCGGGTAGTACCGGTTATTCTTACTTCATGGGCTATCTGCAGCCCCGGTAAGGCAATAATCCTATTCTCCGAGACAAGAACAGGGTAGCCAGCACGTCTCTTTACTTCTATTTTTTTCCCACCTAAATACCTGGATATTTTTTTCTTTCCAGGAGCATTATAGGGTCTGAAACGCTCACCGGCTATCGGCGGTCTTAAAAGAAGAGGAAAAGCGACGGTTTCCATATCAAGAAAAAGACATTTCCGGCTGTTGTTGTTTCCTGTTCTGGCATGTGATACCGAAAGTGTCATGATCTTGCCTAATCCCCTGATAGTGTAACTCCCCGGTTCTGCAATATGGAAGGGTATGAACGTATCAACTGGAATTGATCCACGCAGCTGCCCTTGCTTAAGTGGTCTGGAAAGAACAATTTGGTTAAGGGATTTTTCTGCTCTCACTCCGTCTGCAAGATGGAGTTCCCTGCTGTTTTCTGCTGTTTGAGAAAAGCTCAGGAGTGATCGGATCTGGAGATAACCCGGTTTGATTTTCATCCGCCAGAAACATTTTTCAATAATCCTGCGTTGAATAGCCTGATGATATGCATTTAAACAAACAGGCGATACGACAAGTTGTGAACCATCTGTATCGCTTTCCACGCACTCCTCAAAAGCCTTACCGCTTACTTCTTCGAGAAAATCATCATCATGACAAAGTATATCCATATTTTGCAGTATGGTTTGTTTAATTGAAGGATTAAATTCCTCCTCCAGTTTGGGCAGCAGGTCGAGCCTAACTCTGTTGCGCAGAAATCTTCGGTCAAGATTAGATGAATCCCGGCAGAAGGTGACATCTTTTTCTGCCAGGTAGTTTATTAAGGTCGCCTTAAATTCGTGAAGGAGGGGACGGACTATCAAATCTCGTTTCAGCTTCATGCCAGCCAATCCTTTCATACCGCTTCCTCGAATCAGTCGGATAAAAAATTCTTCTACCTGATCGTCAGATGTATGGGCTATGGCGATTGCAGATGCCTTATGATCGGCCCTTATTTTTTCAAGAGTGTTATATCTGAGAATCCTTGCACCCTCTTCTGGGGAACATTTCTTCCGGGTAATATACTGCCGTACATTAACCGTTCCTGCAATAAATCGGACGTCCAAACGCTGACAACTGTCTTTTATGGTCTTTCTTTCTTCTGCAACCTCTCCAGGGCGAAGTCCGTGATCAATATAGACTGCGATTAACTGCAGTTTCCAATCCATTTCATGCAGGATATGTAGAAGCCCAAGAGAGTCAGCCCCCCCGGAGACACCGACAATGATCCTGTCATTTTGTTTGAAAAGTCCATTGCAGTGAATGATTTTTGCTACCCGGTGCAAAAGAGCTGAAGAACCTTCCTGTTGAAGCTGTTTTTTTTTGAAAAAGTCCACTTTGTCTTTAATTATCCATTATTGGTTGGTATTGTTCTACTTTGTTGAATCCTGCGGAGGGAATACTGATGACAGATAACCAGTCCATAAAAGAGATTAAACAATACCTCTTCGAGCAGTTTAACCTCACTGAGGAACAGATAAAATCTATGTTGCCCGGTTTTATCTCGACTCTTGTCTCCCATATGCAGAACCTGGAAAATGCTCTTGTGGAGAATAATCCGACAACAATGGGAAGAGCAGCCCATACTATCAAAGGAGCTTTTCTCAACCTTGGTCTGGACGAGTGTGCACAGACAGCTTCTTTGATCGAAGAAAAAGGGAAGGCAGGGGACATGACGACGGATTTTAAAAAACTGGTTAATGACCTGTGGGGCTGCCTTGGTCCTGTCATTTCTCCTTCACAGCCTGAATAATTTGACAATCAGGACTGTTTTTGTTGTACTCCCCCTTTTATCTGTTCAATAAGCCTGGTATGGATGTTGTCAAATCCTCCATTAGAGAGGATGGCAACTACATCTCCTTTTTGTAAAAATGTTGCCAGATAATCAAGAATCTCTTCGGTTGTGCCAAAAGCCCTGGCCGTGAGGTTATGCTTATCCCTTAAATCCTGAACCAGCCTCGCGGAGGAAAAGAGATCCTCAGGACTAAGGTCAGGTAGGGGTAGGGGCTCCCTCAGCAGAATGATATCTCCATCGTCAAAGGAGGAAATATATTCCTCCTGAAAGATTGAACGTCTTGATGAGTTTGTTCGTGGCTCAAAGACAACAACCAATCTCTGTCCTTTGTATGCATCTCTCAGAGCCCGTAGTGTTTCCCTTACCGCGGTCGGGTGGTGGGCAAAGTCGTCAATCACGGTAACTCCATTTTCTACTGCCCTTATCTCCTGCCTGCGTTTGACCCCGCCAAAACTGCTCAGTCCTTTGTTGATCTCTGTTGGTGATATGCCAAGATGGTTCATCACCGCACATACGGCAAGGCCGTTCAGGCAGTTATGTCTTCCAGGCATGCGCACAGACATTTCCGACCATTTGTCGCCATGGTGAAAAACGGTGAAAGTGGTAGTTCCTTCAGCATACACTATATTATCAAGTGACCAGGTATAGGAAGGATTCAACCCATATCCTTCAACGGGGCAGGGGGCTTGGGTTGCAATCTCGGCAACGTTTGGGTCGTCAAGGTTGGCAATCAGTAGTCCATCTTCGGGTAGTAAATGCACAAATTTAGCAAATGATTGTTTGATTGCATCAAGATCAGGAAAAATATCTGCGTGATCGAATTCAATCGAGGTAATTATCGCAACCTTCGGCTGGTAATGGAGAAACTTGGATTCCTTATCAAAAAAGGCGGTATCGTACTCATCGCCCTCAGCAACAAAATATGGTCCAGTGCCCAGACGGAAATTACTGTTGAATTCACTTACAATACCACCAATCATAAAGGTCGGATCAAGTCCGGTCCGGTACAATGCAGTTGCCAACAGTGAGCATATGGTGGTTTTACCATGGGTGCCTGCGACTACAAGAGATGTTAGAGGAGTGATATAAAAATGGGACAGGGTTTGCGGCAGGGAAAGATAAGGAATAATGGTTTTTGAAAGAGCTATTGCTTCAGGGTTTTTCCTGGTGATAACGTTGCCTACAATTACCATATCCGGTTGTGGCACAAGATTTTGAGGGCTGTAGCCGTCACAGACAGTGATGCCGAGGTCTGCTAAAAAATCAGACATCGGCGGGTAGACATGGCTGTCACTTCCGGTGATGGTGAAACCTGATTGCTGCAGCATTCCGGCAAGTGCTGCCATGCCTGTGCCGCAAATCCCCATGATATGGATATGTACTATTTCCCGAGGAGCCACGTTGAGGCCCGGATCAAGTTCCATGATCTATTTCTTCCTTACTGTCTGATTGATGGTGGAGTAGATGGTAGCAAATGTAGCAGGAAAAGTGGCAGGTGTAATTCTGCCGACTTCAATAAATTTGACCGCAATTTCCTTTGAAATTTTCAGGATGGTTTCATCAGATATTGTGGTACTACCTTCTTTCCTGGTGTCCTGTTTGTTTGAAGCCATAATGTATTTTTCGCTCAATGGTTAATTATGAACGCCTCTGCTGTCTGAAGAAGGCCAGTTCGTCAAAGTAACAACAGAGGCGCCAGCCTTGAAGAATAACCTGTTAAGCCATTCCAGCAATGATATACCTATTAAAATAATTATGCGGATTTTGCCAGAGATTGTTGTGTCCGATCATATGAAGGTTTGTTTTTTT
>DEIL01000158.1:0-7736 GCA_002352445.1 Desulfobulbaceae bacterium UBA2775 | reverse complement strand
AGACACTCGACATACCACATGTATCGCCGAGTCCCTGTAAAAAACCTACGCCTTGTATATCAAACTTTTTTCATAGCCATTGGGGAACTTCGATTAGACTTTTTATGAGTTCATCAGGCAGGATATCAACTCAAATACCCAAGGAGAAAAACATGAAACTACTAGACCTCAATGATACCCGTGAATTTAAAGAAGGGGCAATGAAACGATTCTTTCTGGTTGAAGATTCGGAATTTTTTAAGATTATCAACTTTAATTTAAAAGCTGGTGTCACCTTTCCGGTGCATTCTCATGATCTTGATGGCGAACTCTCTATTCAGGTAATAGAAGGTGAGGGTTTTTTCCTTGGCGATGACGGGGCGGAAATTCCAGCCAAAACCGGGAATATGCTTATTTCAGAGATCAGAGAACCCCATGGTGTACGTGCTGAAACTGATATGCGAATTGTAGTGACCATAGCTCCGCCTATTTGAAATGTGGTTATAACACCCATGAAATGAATTTCACAACGATGCATGAAAGTGATGTAGTCGGGATTCGAAAGGGTATTGCCAAACGTCCTCGCCAGCTGTGGATCGGAGTCTCGCATGCTCGCTTACCTGTTGTGGCAATACCCCTTCGAATCCGTTCCCATCATCTGCTGGAAAGACTGAGATTGTACTATGATTCCACCCCTGGCCTATACCGATCGCTACTATAATGAAGGTACCAGAACATACAGCAGTCATGCAGATTATACAGAGGCGGATCAGCAATATAGGCCGAATTCAATTTATGAGTCTTTTGCACTGGTGCCATTGAGAATTCCTAAGAGCCAGGTTAATATCTATACCGCAAACCCCACGGATCAACTGCTGAATCGATATATTCTAAAAGAGGACGTTCTCTTCTGTATTCATCCTCAGGTACTGCAACATTTTCAAAGCGATCCATATATTATCCGTATGCAAGAGACGGGAACAGTTGCCGGGTCGATAACTGTAGCGCCGAGCTCATCTACAAGGACACTCTATGTTCTCGATGACTGTGAGATTTCCCACGCCCTTAAGGTGCATTTTCCTTTCAGGGTATCGCGCTATGGCAGAAAAATGCGTGATGAGGTGATTGAACAGGCCATCAATATTTCCATGGAGCTTGAAAATGGCATCCATCACCTTGACAACAAGTTTGGTTTCTTGCGGGAAGTGATAGGCATTTCTCATAAAAACCTTGATAACTTGACAGCACGAAATGAAAACTGGGGATATCTCGTTCGGGATATGCTGCCCTTTCCGCAGGTGTTAGAGCAGAGAATACTTTTGCCCGGTTTTGCGCTCTATGGCAAAAATTTTTTTGATCCGGAAAAACCAGCCCTGCTCTTTGAGCTTATCGGCAGCAATGACCCTTTAGTTTTTATTTTAGAAAACGTCATGCTGCCCATTATCCGTCATTGGGTAGATTGTTTTCTCCACTTTGGTTATATGCTTGAACCCCACGGTCAGAATGTACTTTTCGAACTTGATCCCTCAGGCGGGATTCAGCGGATTGTCCACCGGGATTTGAGTGTCGGTATTGATATGCGTCGTCGTCGGCAAATCGGCCTCTCTCAGGACAATCTGAACAACTATAATCGTATGGAAAGTGGAGAATTTAACAGTATTACTTATGATATGTTTATGGGAAGCCATTTTTTTGATGCCATTGTCGGCTGCTGCCTAGCCCGATATCCTGAGCTTAGCCCTGAGGATTTTCGCTCCCCATGTCGAAAATTGTTTGCTGGAGCATTTCCAAATCATAGGGAGTTCCTTCCTGAAACTGTTCACTACTTCAGCGAAGAGCGCGATAAATACAACAAACCATTGTATAAAGACACGGGAAAAACTCCGGACTGGAGACCTTAATAAAATCATTTTCGTGAAGGTACTAATCCAAGAATTTTATAAAGTTTCGATCTGTTCGGGTTGGGATGCTTGTTACAGAAACTGCCCGGGGTCGTTGTGATGATCAATAAAATTAAGTCACATTTAGGTGTTAAACTTTTTATTTTGCTTGCAATTGTTATTACCTTGTCGATTGTTCCACTTACCTATGTCACCCTGAGGGCTATCAACGATTATGGAGAGAAGGTTGCAGAGTTAAACGAGGTGCAGATTCGCTCCCAGACTTTTTCTTATCTCAAGGAGATAGTCAGGGAGCGGGCAGACAGATATGAGGCTGTCTTTGGTCGTATTGCTGCGTCCACCGGGATACTGGGGAGTTATGCTTCGGCAATATATTCTGATATGGGTAACCATTCACCCAGATTGTTTGATAGCCCCCAGTTTTATCTTTTGCCGCAAAATAAGATTTGGGCAGGTTTGATTGATGATCCGGTTGTTACCCTCTACTGGGGGGCAGCCGAACTGGAGCCGGATATAAAAGATGAGATTTCCGCCTTGTCTCATATGACCCCGCTTTTTACTCGGATTCTTACTGAAAACCCTGAAGCTCTGGCCAGTCACTCAATATCTGTAACAGGTATCGGTCAATATTGTACCGATGATTTGAAAGCCAAGTCAACTGTATTTAATCTGCCGCCGGTTGCGGAGTTTGACTTGCGTGACGGCGAGCCGATGACAATTTTCACGAAAAGTGAAAATGTTTCATCAGAAGTGCGCTGGACAGATATTTACAAGGATGATGTTATAGATGGTCTGATGCTTACAGCCAGTGCACCTGTTTACGACAATAAGGGTGTTTTTCGAGGTGTGACAGGTATTGATGTTCCACTGGACAATGTGATTGGGGATATTCTCTATTCGGACAAGAGTCGATGGTCTGAAGAGGTGATCCTTTTTTCTTTCCTGCTTGACCGCAATGGCAAGATTATCGCAATTCCTCAACCCTATTATTCATTTTTTGGTATATCTGTCGATAAATCCGGATTAATTAATTCCGGTGACAGGCTTGATGCTGCTCTTGCTGACTCAGAGAAAATTGATGTGAGAGAGTTTGCACGTAATCTTAAAGGGCAGGAAAATAATTTGTCGAAGATCTATCATGAAAATGAAGCCTATTTTGTCGTTACCCATAGAATGACAAAATCAAGCTGGATTCTCGGGGTTGTTGTAAGGGAAAATGATATGCTTTCTTCTATACGGGAAAGTGCGGTTGCTCTGAAAAGCACGACCAGAAATATTCAAATCAGGAGCGTCATCCTCTTCCTGTTGACAGGGTGTGTTGCCATAGTCATAGTGTTTGTTAGAGTGAGATATCTGGTGCTGCCCCTGCGAAATCTTGCGGGTGCTACCGAACGTGTTGCCGGAGGCAATCTCTTTGTACGTTGCCCTGTGACTACTTCAGACGAGGTTGGTCTGCTTGCTGACTCCTTCAATGCTATGGTTGGGCGGCTGCAGCTGGCGCAGAATAAACAGAAGCGTTATGCAGAAGCTCTGGAATCTGAGGTGGAACGAAGAAATATTGAACTGGGTGATAAAAAGGGTGAACTGGAGGTGACCATCCAGCTGCTTGACAAGGAGGTAGAGCGGCGACAGATAATCAGCGAGGCGCTGAAAAACAGTCAACAGCAATACTATGATACTCTTGAAGCTTCCATGGCAGGGGTCTATATTATTGAGAATGGGTTCTTTACTTATGTTAATAGTTCAATGGCGGATATGTTCAGGGCTACCAGGGAAGAGTTAATTGGTTCAGCCCCCGGAGATATGGTATGTAATGATGATCGACCGCTGGTGGCTGAAAATACCAGACTGCGTCTACAGGGACATAATATTCCTCCCTACACCATTCAATGGATCCGTAAGGATGGCACCACTTTTTATGGGGAGGTGTGGGGCAAGATTGCTGTCTGGCAGAAGAAACATGTCATGGTTGGCACCATCAATGATGTCAGCAGTATAAAACTGAAAGAGAAACTGCTGAAGGTTCAGGATCAGAGGCTGCAGAAATCTCTGGATGAAAAAGAGGTACTTCTCA
Source organism: Desulfobulbaceae bacterium UBA2775 (assembly GCA_002352445.1). Classification (GTDB taxonomy): domain Bacteria; phylum Desulfobacterota; class Desulfobulbia; order Desulfobulbales; family Desulfocapsaceae; genus Desulfomarina. The sequence goes on along the minus strand of DEIL01000158.1, from coordinate 3,782 downwards.
AAGAGATTTATCACCGCACGAAAAATAATATGCTGGTGATCATTTCCCTATTGGATCTGCAGGTTCAGGATATTGAAGATGAGCAGGTCAGAACACTATTTCTTGAGACGGAGAATCGAATCAAGGCTATGGCTCTGGTGCATGAAAAATTGTGTCAGTCACAAAATCTTTCTGAAATTGATCTGGGGTCCTATCTTAAAGAGATTGCCGAGTCGCTTCTTGCAACTATGGTGGTTGACAACAGAGTTAAACTTCTATCGAGTTTCGAGCCTGTAGCAATCAATATTGATTACGCAGTACCACTTGGACTGGTGGTAAATGAGATTGTCACCAACGCTGTAAAACATGCCTTTCCGGGAAATCATTCGGGTTCAATATATCTCAACGTTGAACAGAGTCAGGAGGGTGAGATAGTTTTGGCTATCGGTGATGATGGTGTCGGACTGCCTGAATATATTGATGTGCAGAACAGTACCTCCTTTGGCATGCGGATCATAATAACCAGCCTGGTAAAAATGCAGCTCAAGGGAACATTGACCGTCAATCGAGAAAATGGAACCCGGTATTTGATCAAGTTCCCTGAACCAAAAGCTATAAAACGGATATGAGTCAGGACGGTATTAAGGTAATGGTGGTTGAAGATGAGATTCTTATAGGGCTGATGCTCGCTAAAAATTTGCGTTCATCCGGTTATATTGTCAGCGAGGTGGCAACAACAGGTGAAGAGGCGATTGAACGTGCAGGATTGGAGCAGCCGGAAGTGATTATGATGGATGTAACGTTGGCCGGGGATATAAATGGTATTGAAGCTGCACGGCAGATTAAAGCAGAGTACGGAATACCAATTATAATATTCAGTGGTTACAGCGATAAATCTTTTTACGAACAGGTCCAGCAGGTTGAGCCGGTTGCTGTCCTGTCAAAAATGGGACCATTTTCAGATATCACAGCTGCGATTGAGGAGGCTGTGGAGCGGTAAGGTGTTCTTCCAGTAGTAAAAACAGATCTCCGTCTTTTCACATACTCGTAAAAAGGTCACTCGAAGTCTACGCTTATCGGAAGTTCCAGATGGCTAAGTCAAAAAGTCCATTTTTCATTAGTGCAAATGTTCAAGGCCAGGCGCTGGAAATCCGGAACAGAGTTTTTTGGCCTGGGATGCAACCTTCTCATTAACTGTTGCATTTCGGGGTTCCGAGATTACTGCCTCAATGAGGTTGCTTATTGCAGCCATTTCGCTCTCTTTGAAGCCACCGCTGGTAACTGCCGAAGTTCCCAGCCGGATACCACTGGGATCAAAGAGTTTTCTTTTATCGAATGGTACCGAATTGCAATTGAGCACAATGCCGGCCATATTTTTATTCTGTTATAAAAAGCAAGAATATTATGAGCAGATCACTGAAATATTATCAAGGATTCAATGTCTTAGGTTAATATTGGTTGTCATCTTCTTTGTTGCAACAATATTTATTTCGCAGAAGGTGTCTTGATAGCAGGAATGAAATGAAACGAGACTGAGTAGATCTTCTATATTTATATGAAAGTCATGTTCGCTCCCCTGACAAGGAGGGATTCGGAGGAGTGTTGACACAACAGGTAAGCGAGCCTGCGAGACTTCGATCCACAGCCTGCGAGGACGTTTGGCGGCACTCCTCCGAATCCCGGTCACATTACTTTCATGCTTCGTTGTGAATTCATTTCATGGGTGTTAGTAAATATTTTATCTTTTTGATTTAAACCAGGAAAGATATGGGGTATAGCAGGTATGGACACAATCTTTATGTATAAATATCGTAGACTCAATCCCTATTCAAAAGCATATGAAATATACAACCATGCCATTTTGTAAAAGCCTGTTAATGGTACTATGCATTCAGGTGTTGTTTCTTTCTCAGTTGACTCCATTAGAGGCAGTTTCAGCTCAAAGAGATACATTCGATATAATCTATATTCTCTCAAAAGATCTGGAAAGAGTGCTTGATTATGAAGAAGAACTCGAGACTATTTTTAGCCCAGAGGTCAGGAAAAAATTAAAGATTGTCGGCAAAGGCAATCAATATGCCATTATTTATGATGGGAATGATTCTGCCCGTACTGTAACCAAGACACTTGTTGAACACGGTGAATTGTTGCGACAGGCAGGATTTGACGAGGCCTGGGCCACTAAGGAACAGGACTTTCATAGTCTTTATAATGTCAGTTACGGGTTGGGGCCTAACCTTGATGCTTTGATTAAGAGATATAAAAAACTCTATTACTATCTTGGCAAGGAGGTCAGGAAGAATCTGTTCATAGAAAAAACAGACTATGGAAATTATACCCTGATTTATCGCAGAACCGGGGGCAAACTTGCAACCACCAGGATTGCAAAAATACATGGAAAGCTACTCAGGAAAAAAAGAATCAGAACGTCTGTAAGCAAAGAAAATAATAATGAAATAGTCTATGGTGAATCCAGTCTGATAAATGATAAGGGCGATCCAGGGACTATCGTGGGGAAGAAGAGATCTGCTTCTCCAAAGGCCACCCCCCTCGCGAAAATTACAGCAGAAAAAACAGTAGAAAAGAAGCGTGGGGTCAAATCGACTAAGGGTCAACCTTATCGTTCTTTTTCAGGCTCTCAAACTCGATTTGAGCAGACAATAGAATCGTATATAAATGGGTTAAGACGAAAAGGAAAGATTAGGAAAGATGAGTCAACCGGATGGATGGTGTTTGACCTGGCGAGTGATGAATCCGTTGTTGATATTAATGCAGATCAGCCATTCCAGGCTGCCAGCATGATAAAGCCGTTTATTGCGCTCGCTTTTTTTCACGAGGTAAAGAACGGAAAATACAAATATGGACCCAAAAGCAGAAGGAAAATGGAGGCTATGATACAGAGGAGCAGCAACTCCGCCACTAACTGGGTGATGAGGCAGGTTGGTGGTCCTTCAGCCTGTGCAAAAATCCTCAAGAAGCATTACAGGCACATATTTAGGAAAACTCAGATTACGGAATATATACCGGCAAACGGGCGAACCTATAAAAATAAAGTTATTCCTTCAGATTATGTTCGATTTTTAAGAGCACTTTGGAACAAGGATCTTCCATACGGGAAAGAACTCAGACGTTTAATGGCACTACCGGGCAGGGATCGGTTATATCACGGAACACCACTACCCCAGGGAACTCTTGTTTATAATAAAACTGGCTCCACTGCACATCTTTGTGGTGATATGGGGATTCTTGTTCCCAAGACAAAGAATGGCAAAAGATATCCCTATGTAGTTGTTGGTATCATAGAAAGGCGATCAAGACCTAATGATTATGGCCGTTGGATGGCTTCCAGAAGTAAAGTCATCCGGCAGGTATCTACCTTGGTTTATAAAGAGATGAAACGAGAGCATAAGCTGTTGTAGTGAAAAAGAAAAGACACCCTGAAAAAGAGAGGATTATATGTATATTATTATGGATTTATGCGTAGTGCCCATGGGAGTTGGGGTGTCAGTATCGAAGTATGTGGTCGCCTGTCATGAAGTGCTTAAAGATGCCGGACTGAAAACAGAACTACATGCCTATGGAACCAATATCGAAGGTGAGTGGGATGAAGTGATGGCGGCGGTTAGGGTCTGTCACGAAAAAGTACATGAAATGGGAGCCCCCAGGGTTACAACCACTATTAAGATGGGGACTCGTACAGACCGACGACAGACTATAGAAGACAAGGTTTCCAGCGTTATGTCTAAACTGTAGTGTCTCTGCCTCAAAAACCTGAGTATAAAAAGCAAAACCCCGTTAATCCA
>DEIL01000156.1 GCA_002352445.1 Desulfobulbaceae bacterium UBA2775 | reverse complement strand
GACGAGTTGCGAGATACCATGCGTGATCTGCTGAAAAATGGGTGCGACATCCTTACCCTTGGACAATATTTACAGCCATCACGATCACATCTCCCTGTGGAGCGTTTCGTTCCACCCGAGGAGTTTGACTGCTTGAGAAAAGAGGCTATGGAGCTTGGATTCAAAGGGGTTGCCAGCAGTCCCACCGTTCGCAGCTCCTTTGAAGCCAGTAGTCTTTACAATGAAGTCATAACATCCGTATGAAAGTACTGAACTAAGCACTCAAAGAAAAAAAGATCACGAATAAACACTATGCCCGATTTTTCAGGCTTCCTTTATATGAAAGTCATACATTCTGCAGGGGCAAAGGGAACTGGGAGAGGTGTTGCCACAACAATCCACAGCCTGCGAGNNGACGTTTGGCAACACCTCTCTCGGCTCCCTGTTATATAACTTTCATGCTTTGTTGTGAAATTCATTTCATGGATGTTAGTGAAAAAAGGGAAACAGTTCTTTAATCAGGAGGATGGAAAGATGAAAGTTGGAATCCTAAAAGAAATTAAAATCGCGGAAAACAGAGTTGCCATGACCCCTGCCGGGGTTGAGGTCATGCGAGCAAATGGCCATGAGATTATGGTAGAGAAGTCGGCCGGCGTTGGAAGCGGTTTTTCGGATGACACATATGTTGCCTCAGGAGCTGAGATTGTTTCTACTCCTGCTGAGATTTATGCATATGCCGACATGGTAATGCACGTCAAAGAGCCGCAACCGTCTGAATATGACCTGGTTCGCGAAGGACAGATTGTTTTCACTTATTTCCACTTTGCACCTGACGAGCCACTTACCCGGGCCTTTATAAAAAATAAATCTATCGCCATTGCCTATGAAACGGTGGAAGGCTCTAAAGGCGATCTGCCACTGCTCACTCCCATGAGTGAAGTTGCAGGGCGGATGTCCGTGCAGGAAGGGGCCAAATACCTTGAACGTTTCTACGGTGGCAGAGGAATTCTCTTAGGTGGGGTCACCGGTGTTGCTCCCGCAAACGTCGTCGTCATCGGTGGCGGCGTAGTCGGAACCAACGCCGCCCAGATGGCCTGCGGGCTTGGCGCAAAGGTGTATCTGCTCGATATGAACCTGGAACGGCTCCGTTATCTTTCAGAGATTATGCCGAAAAATTGTTTCCCCATGATGAGCAGCCCGACCCTGCTTCGTGAGTTGATCCTGGAAGCTGATGTTGTAATTGGTGCCGTTCTTGTTGCCGGAACCAAGGCCCCGAAACTTGTGACTCGAGAGATGTTAAAATCTATGAAGAAAGGTGCCGTCATCGTGGATGTGGCCATCGACCAGGGCGGCTGCTTTGAAACGTCAAAAGCCACCACACATAAGGAACCGGTATATGAGGTTGACGGGGTGATCCATTACTGTGTCGCAAATATGCCGGGTGCGGTTCCTGCTACCTCCACCATGGCCCTGACCAATGCCACCCTTCCCTACGCTGTCCAGATAGCCAACAAGGGCTGGAAACAGGCTGCTCTTGACAGCTATGGAATCAAAACCGGACTCAATATTGTCAAGGGGATGGTTACCTATAAAGGTGTGGCTGATGCCTTTGATCTTGAGTACAACCCGGTGGAAGATGTGCTTGTCTCGGGTTGACCTATGTAAGCTCAGTAGCACCCCTTTTGAGGTGCTATCATTATGAAAATTCAAACGGAGAGAACTAATGGAATTTCTTAATACGCTGGATGGAATAGTTGGAAAAATAGGTGCATTTGCCTGGGGACCACCAATGTTGATTCTGCTTGTTGGTACCGGTTTCTGGTTAACCTTCGCACTGCGGGGACTCCAGTTTAGAAAATTAGGCCACGCTCTCTATCTTGCACTGATTAAACGCAAGGAAGACACCGATCAACCGGGAGATATTACCCATTTCCAGGCCTTAATGACCGCTCTCTCGGCGACTGTAGGTACAGGTAACATAGCCGGTGTCGCCACAGCTATTGCCATGGGTGGCCCGGGAGCTCTGTTCTGGATGTGGATTACCGGTCTTGTGGGAATGGCAACCAAGTATGCTGAGGCGGTCCTGGCGGTTAAATACCGGACTGTTGACGAAAACGGTGAGATGAGTGGTGGACCGATGTACTATATTTCCAAAGGGTTGAATATGCCCTGGCTTGGAACCATCTTTGCAATCTTTGCCTCTTTTGCCGCTTTTGGTATCGGCAACATGGTACAATCTAATTCCGTTGCCGATGCAGTGGAAGCAACCTATCATATTCCCCCAATGGTAACCGGAATAATTCTTATGGTCTCCACAGCCGCAGTTATTCTGGGTGGCATTAAGAAAATTGGCAGGGTAACCGGTGTCCTGGTACCTATCATGATTGCTTTTTATATGACAGGAGCAGCCTATATCATTCTTGCCAACATCGCGGAAGTTCCAGCGGCTCTGGTGTTCATCGTCAAACAGGCGTTTAACCCTACCGCGGCAGTCGGTGGATTTGCCGGTGCGTCCATTATGCTGGCCATCAGAATGGGCGTGGCCCGGGGTGTGTTCTCCAACGAATCCGGTCTCGGTAGTGCTCCTATCGCTGCTGCTGCTGCACAAACTAAAAGCCCTATCTCTCAAGCGCTGGTGTCCATGACCCAGACTTTCATCGATACCATCATCGTTTGTACAATGACGGGTCTCGTCCTAATCCTTACAGGTGTCTGGTCAAGCGGTGAAACCGGCGCAAAATTGACAACAATAGCCTTTGCTACCGGCATGCCGGGAGGAGCGCATGTGGTGACCATTGGCATAATTCTCTTCGCTTATTCAACTATCCTCGGCTGGTGTTATTATGGAGAAAAGTCAATTGAATATCTATTCGGTATCAAGGCTGTATTCCCGTACCGGCTGCTTTTCATCTGTTTTGTGGGAGTTGGTGCCGTTGCCAAACTCAGTCTGGTCTGGAATATTTCCGATACTTTAAATGGTTTGATGGCTATTCCAAATCTTATCGGTCTATTATTGCTGACTCCGGTTGTTGTCTCGGAAACGAAAAAGTATTTTGACAATAAAAAAGATAGCTGATTACGTTCCTTCCTTGCAAAATGGTTAACCAGAAAAGGTATTCCTGTAAGGCCGGGAAAAAAAATACCTTAAACAGTTTTAGGAGATGATTATGAGTAATCGATTTATAATGACCGCTTTCGGCAGAGACAGGGTCGGCATAGTCGCCGACGTTACCCGCTTGCTCTATGAAAATAACTGTAACCTCGAAGACACCACCATGAATACGCTGGCCGACGAGTTCACCCTGAATCTGCTCTTTTCCTGTAAGCAGAGCAACATTGAAGAGCAGTTGTCACGTGAATGCCGGCACCTTGAATTAGAGAAGGGAATTTCAGCCTTTGTTCGACCGCTATCAGTTCCACAAAAAAAAATCCAAAAGGACTACAAAACCTGCACTCTGAATATCGAGGGTCTGGATCAAGCTGGAATTGTCTATAAAATTTGCCAGTTTCTGGCCGATAACAAGTTGAATATTGTCCATCTCAATTCCACACCCAAGGCCTCCCCGGAGAGTGGTGCCACGATTTACAGCATGGATATTCATATTCAGGCCCCGGAAGATATCTCGTTGGATCAAGTGGAAGATGATCTAAGCATCATCGAGGATGAGTTGCAGGTTGACATCAACCTGTCACGCTAGACCGAGTGCCTGAGAGAATACCGAGGGGCATGTGTACGAGACAGTTCTCGATTTTCAGCGTACAACCAGCACCGGAAGATTGCAGTGTGCAAGAACTCGATGGGTGACACTGCCCAGCATCAGGCCTTTCCAATCTCCCAGACCTCGTGATCCCATGACCACGAGGTCACACCCTTCATCCAGGGCAATTTGACAGATCATATCCCCGGTATTGAAGCTTGGTACGATCATTTCGTTATAATCAACCTTATGCTCAATGAGAATCTTACGATATGGGGCAAGGACCATATCTGCCTCCTCCTGTTGCGCCTTTACTGCTTCTTCTCGTGGTCTGCCGGTTATAATCGTTGGAATTGCACCGGTTACATAGAGAAGCAACACCTCCGCGTCCATAGTTGTTGAAAGGCCAATAGCAGTTCTCTTAGCCAATTTGGAATTTTCGGAACCGTCGACAGGAAGTAAGATTTTTTTGTATTTGATCATGACACTACCTCCGTAAATAGTTGACATCTCGTTTCGAGAGAGGGGGACTGCGCCTGGTTTATCTCTTTAAGCAGTACATGGTTCGAATCGTAGAGCTGAGTTGGTCTCATAGCAACCAAACTTTTTATTTTTAGTAACGTTGCATGTAGAACTTCTGATGATGAGCAAGTGAAAAGAATTTTGGGTTCCGCTATTGCGCGGCACTATCTGTAAATTATCGAAAGTATCCTCTCACTGCTTAAGGTAACATGCAACTAACTGAAAATATATGTAAAATTAGAGTATCAAATAATTCTATAAAGATACATATGAACCATTGGTTTATACTTAATTGTATGACAAAAACAGGTCATAAGTCAAATTTGAAGTGGTGGTTTGATGCATCATCCAGCTAGTTTATCCTGAAGCCTGTCAGAAGGTGTAACGAAGTACGGGAAAGCAATTCTGCAACAAACAAAGGAAGGAATGGATGGTTGAATATACTTCCATGGCACTTATCCAAGCGGTCTAAAATTCCGATTTATTCGGGTTTGTGCCTTTAGTATCCTGATAGATTGTGGACCAAGAAAGAAGATAACTGTCATATTCAGAAATTAAGATAAGTGTATTGGATATTGACAGCGATCAGAATCCACACATCTATGATTTTAACTCAAACAGTATTTCAGCAGTGAAAGATGCCCCCAGGCAAGGTTAATGGTAGCCAGCCAAACGAAACTTAATCTCCTTCCTGATATGTCAGGGATAGTCTCCTAGAGATAATGAGCCTCTGAAGTAAAAGAATATAGCGGCGACTATGCCATAAAAAAAGATGTAACTGCAATTGTCGTTGAACATGTTGCCTTGTTTTTTTAGGAAGTCGCTTCCAATCGGGAGATTGAGTTTTTAGTTGTTTTCGCACAATCAGCTTGATATTGTTGTGATGCATAGAAGCCTCTATTTTGGTTTTGGGAGTCTTTTTGTCGGGACACCCACCACTATAGTGGCTTTTTTTATTCTTTAATCAATTGTTTTTATTTCGTTTTAGACTATTCCTTGCAGCACCATTAAGTACGCTTAAACCCTTAAACCGGAAGAACTAAAAATTTACATGTCAAAATAAACAAAGCCATAAGGTGCACAGTGCGCACCAAAATCAGTTAAGGCAGAATCATCAATGATGATGGCGTCGTAAAAAGTCCGATCTCCTTCGTTGCAGGTTTTTCTCAGAACCTCAACATACCATATGTATTGTTGAGGGCCTGAGAAAAACACTACGCCNNCCTTTTTACGAGTTCATCAATGATAATCAAAAAATAAAATGATAACTTTCAATGACTGAAGACACTTTTTCAAGGATTATAATAGGAATAAATTGTGGATTGGGTAAAGGATGGAAGGGGTTAATCTGGCTTTTGAAAATACTTGTCCCCATCTCTTTTGCAACGGCACTGCTTGTTCATTTTGGAATTATTTATAAACTTGATTTTCTCTTGACTCCGGCCATGAACATCCTCTCTTTACCAGCCTCTGCAGCTCTGCCATTAATTATTGGTCTTTTGACAGGGATTTACGGTGCAGTTGCAGCCCTTGCAGTCATGCCCTTTTCAATGGAACATATGACCTTGATCGCCATATTTTTGTTGATTTCACACAATTTGATTCAGGAAAGTATTGTTCAGGGCAAATCAGGTATCAATCCTTTTTTTGCGGCGTTTTTCAGACTTTTGGTTTCATTTATAGTTACATTTATCTGTGCAAAAATCATGGGAATAACTCCTGAGATGATTGCGGCAGATACAGTTAAAAATATCACCCACAATAACCAGGCTTTTCTGCCAATGTTTCAGACCTGGAGTATTGCCATAATTAAACTTGGATTGCAGATATTTTGTATAATTATGCCCCTTATGGTGGTTCTTGAATTGGCAAAGGAGTTCAATTTCATTGTTTATTTGACAAAGATGATAGCCCCTGTTTTAAAAATAATGGGGCTTGATCGTTCAACAGGAATGTTATGGTTGACAGCATCTGTGTTTGGACTTGCCTATGGTTCAGCGGTTATTGTTGAAGAAACGAAATCGAACAATTTCTCAAAAGAAGAGCTCACCAGGCTTCATCTGTCCATTGGGATAAACCATGCTATGATCGAGGATCCTGCTCTGTTTCTGCCGCTTGGACTGCCGGTCGTTTGGCTTTGGATCCCAAGGATTGTCGCCGCCATGATTGCCACATATCTCTACCATCTTTTTACTCTCACCAAGAGGCTTAATGCGGAGCGAGTTGTCAATAAAGAATTTTTGTGATCGCTTAATTAGTGGTTGAACGAAAAATCTGTAAGGACAATGAGGTAGAATATACAATATATTGGGTTAAAATTTTCAAACCACTGGTCTTTTCTATCAAATCTAGGAGGTTGTCCGAGAATAAGCATTTCGAAGTCTACACTATCTGCGAGCATTATTTTTTCGAAAATAACGAAGAGTTTGGGCAAAAGGGCATTCTCGGACAGACTCCTAGTCTTAGTGATTGAAGAGTTCGATCTACCATAACAGTCAAAAATACAATTCCGACTCCTTCCTCTCTGCACAGTTTTCATGGAGCCACAGCCTCTTCTCCTGTAGAGGTGGAGCATCGATAGAAACTGCATTTTCAGGACATGTTTTGATACAGGCACAGCAGAAAATACAACGCTCTACATCCATGATAAGGTCATTATCAATTGTTATTGCCCCGCCGGGGCAGGTTGGAATACACATTCCGCAATGGGTACATGCCGTTTGATTCACTTTCGGGGTAATCGGTATTGGTCCCGTGCTCTCTTTATAGGGGATATTGCCTGGAACCTGTAATTTGAAGAGACTGCTAAAATCCTGCAATTGGCCAATCTCTTTGAAAACTTTCCTGCCGAAAGAGACCGCTGAAGCAAGATCTACACTGTCCGGCCTTCCCGGGGCAATCGGCATTTGTGAGCTAGAAAACGAATGTTCCCCTATAAAAGCAGATGCCGCCACAGGTAGAAAAGAGGCTGTTACAGCTATATCTCTCAGTTCGATCAGGGCATCCTCGTATTCCCTGTTGCCATAGAGCACGACAAGTACTGCCGGGGTCATGTTGCCCTTTATTACTTTAAGTCGCTGAACCGCAAGGGGAGCTACCCTCCCTGCGTAAACTGGCACCCCTATCACAACTAGCTCTTCAGGTGTAAAAGTTCTTGTCTCAATTTTTCCCGGGTATGTCAGATCAAGCGAATCACGTTCGACACCGGGAATTCCGGAAGCTATGGCATCCACAACTTTTTTTGATGTTTTTGTTGGTGAAAAGGAGACTCGCCAAATTTTGCTGATATTCATACACACCTCACCTATCATGGGTTTTAAGAAAAATACATTGAATCAATGCACTCTATTGTATACCAGAATCTGTAGATTAAAGTCTAAGAATCTCATTTCGGGTAATGTTGAGAACTTAAATTCCTTCCTGAAATCTTTCCAATTATTCAGAATACATAAATATATTCACTTTTGAAATTTACAATTCAGGTATCGGCAATCTTAGTTTTCTCCGACAGTCTTTTAGCCCTTTTTCAGTAAGAAATGCGAACCTCATTTTAGGAAATTAATTAGATCTAAAGGAGGACATTGGATCGTTTGATAAATACAACTTCCGAAGGAATAAATGATCTGCTATTTGACTCCTATAGGTAGAGTCACTTTTCTGCCATCAACTATGTCAGGTATTATTTTACTATTTAAGGTGATAAAGCGGTGATTCCCGGTTTGGGACCATTTGGCACCTACCGCTAAGAACTGACCTCAAAATGTAAGAAGACGTTTAAGGAAAATGCAAAAGCCGAACAACTTATTTGCCCCAATGCAGACCACACCAGAAGACTTGATCCGGAGGATATCATAACTGCTCTGGAATCTCTGGGTTGATCAATCCTACACAACAAACTTATACTTATTCAGCCGTTGCTCTTCCCTTCAGTGAGATAGGTAATTTATATTGATCATCAACCTGACATTTTATTAACAACAACAGGAGAAATTATGAAAACTTCAATGTACGCGATTTTCTGTAGTCTTTGCCTTACCTTCATCGTTTCAACAGCATCTGCTGAGATGCCCGGCCCGGACGGCAAGGCACTATGGCAATACATTACCAAAGAATCTCCATACACAGGCTGGTCTTTCTGGGATGACCACCAGGGACTTCAGGAAGGAGATGCGCCCCATGCCCCCCAACACAAGGTGTTTGTCAACAAAACAGGCACGGCCCCGGGGAAAACGGCTGCCGAATTCGGCACCATTGTGGTAAAGGAAAATATTGGTAATGACAATAAATTAAAAGCTCTGACCGTTATGTATAAGGTGGAGGGATTCAATCCCAAAAAAGGAGATTGGTTCTGGGCGAAGTACAGTCCAAAGGGCAAGGTGGCTAAATCAGGCAAAGTTAAGGGATGTATAGGCTGTCACAATTCCGTAGAGGATAACGATTTTATCTATGTTCATGAATTCAAATAATGGCAGTGGCCTGAAATTCTGGTAGCAGAATCTCCGGTGGGCTTGAGCCTGCCCCTCGAAGATTGTCAACAAACCAGTCTTTGTCTTGAGTTTTTCCGGTTCTTCCGGCCACGTCAGATATATACGGGCAAGGCCAGGAGGCCTTACGTTTCCCTGACGGAACGATAATCGTGCGAAATATTGAGGAATAGCATGCAACGCCACAATAAGTCCCCCAAAATCCACCTGAATGAAAATTTGCGAGGTTTGTCCACCTCTGCAACTATCGCCATTCAGCAATTATCGAAGACATTGACAGAACAAGGGAGGGAAATATATCGACTTGGATTGGGTCAATCCCCTTTTCCCGTGCCAGACCCGGTAATTGAAGCACTTAAAAAAAATGCGCACCAGAAAGATTACCTGGCAGTAAAGGGTCTTGAGGAACTGCGACATAGTCTCATCGGCCATCACAGGAGGATATTTGGTATAGAGAGCGGGATGGAAGACATAATTGTAGGTCCGGGTTCGAAGGAGTTGATGTTCATCCTCCAGCTTGTTTATGATGGCGAAATATTGATTCCGACGCCATCCTGGGTGTCGTATTATCCGCAGGCAAGGATAATTGGTCGACATGTAAACGCCATCATGACGACAAGAGAAAATAGCTGGAAAATTACTGCCGGGCAAATCGATGCCATCTGCCGCCTGGATCCGGGTCGTTCCCGACTACTCATCCTCAATTATCCCTCCAATCCGACCGGGCAAACTTACAGTGCCGGAGAACTGAAGGAACTGGCAGAAGTTCTGGCAAAATATCAAGTCCTTGTACTCTCAGATGAAATTTATGCAAAACTGACCTTTTCAGACAAGCATACCTCCATTGTTAATTTCTATCCGGAAGGAACAATATTCAGTGGTGGTTTGAGCAAGTGGTGTGGTGCCGGCGGATGGAGACTTGGGCTTTTTGTTATACCTGAAAATTTACGTTGGCTAACCGATGCAATGGCTACTGTTGCAAGTGAAACCTTCACCTCAACCAGTGCACCCATACAGTATGCCGCAGTGACAGCGTTCCAGCAAAATCCGGATATTGATATATATGTAGAAAAGTGCCGTAAAATACTGACAGCTCTGTCTGACTCAATTATAGCAAAATTTCAAAAAACGAAAGTCGATGTTCTTGCACCGCAAGGTGGTTTTTATATTTTTCCTGACTTTGATCAGTATCGCCAACTGTTCCAAAAAAAGGGTATCCTTACCTCTACTGATTTATGTGACCAGCTTTTACAAGATACAGGAGTTGCAATACTTCCAGGAGTTGATTTTGGCAGGCCCAAAGATGAACTCACTGTCAGGATTGCTTATGTTGACTTTGATGGGACTGCCGCACTGAAAAATTTTCCCGATCATGCTGCTCTTAATGATGATTACCTGCAAAAATATTGTGGTAGAACCCTAAGGGCGGTCGATATCATAGTAGACTGGTTATCAGAATAGTTATGAGGCAGAAACAGTTCTTAACTCCGTACTTATCATGCTTAATTTGTTCCTGATTTTTCTATTTTGGGGACCCTTGCGGGTGATATTGTAGAGAGTATACCGATTGAGAAGACAAGGGTGGATTACGTCAACCATTATGCCATAACCCTCCATACTCTTTATGCAGGTTCTTCAACCCTTAGAAGTAGAAGTCCACCCAAGACAAACAAAAGAAGAATACTGAGAATTCCCCACCTTGTTTCCCCGGTAATGTAACCAACAATCCCCATCATAAAAGGTCCCATGATGGCAGCAAATTTGCCGAATACATTATAAAATCCAAAAAATTCCGCACTCTTCTCCACCGGAATAAGCTTACCAAAATAACTTCGACTCAGCGCCTGGATACCTCCCATAGAAGAGGCAACAAGAAAAGCAACAATCCAGAAAACCAATATTTTTGATGATTTGTCAGCAATAGAGGGCAGTAAAAAGGCAAGAAAAGTGGCAAGACAATAGACGACAATACCGGCCAGCAACATTTTTTTGGCCGAGAAAACTCCGGCTAGCCGACCAAAGAGCAGGGCAAAGGGAAAGGCTACGACCTGAATAAAAAGCAGAACCACTATCAGAAAGGCAACTCCAAAACCAAGATCCCGGCCATATGCGGTGGACATGGAAATTATAGTTCCTACACCGTCAATATAAAAAAAATAGGCTGTCAGGAATAAAAACGGCTGTTTATGGAGCCGTACTTCCTTCATTGTCTTAATTAGCCGTGCAAAACTGTCATAAACCGGGAAGGATGAAACAGGGATGAAATGGTGCTGTCTCAGATTTTTTATTGCCGGGAGGGAGAGCAGCAGCCACCACAATGCCACGATTATAAAGCACGCGCGGGTAGCCTGCACGGGCAAGCCATCATGCATCCCCGCAGAAAAGATGATACCCATGATAATCAGAAATGGGATAACACTGCCGATATAGCCATAGCCGTACCCTTTGGCGGAGATTGCGTCCATACGGTCACGACTTGTAACATCGATCAGAAAGGCATCATAAAATATATTAGCCCCGGCCCAACCCACCCTGGCAATGACAAAAAGGACGAGGCAGAGAATCCACTGCCCTTCTCCAACCAGCGATAAAGAAAAGCAAAAACTGATTCCAAGAAAAAGAAAGAAGAGGAAAAACCATTTTTTCCTATCCCTGTAATCAGCCATTGCTCCAAGAAGAGGAGAGAGAACTGCCAGGATGAAGGACGCAGCAGAATTGGCAAAGCCCCAGTTAGCTGTAGAGGTGGCTCCAGCCATACCGACAGCTGCAACATCTTTAAAAAAAATTGGCATCAAAGCAGTAACCATGACAAGAACAAAGGCGGAGTTACCAACATCATAGAGGACCCAGCTGATTTCCTCTTTGGTCATTTTCCTGTCAATACCCATGCAATCAACCCTCTAGAGATATATTCTCAATGCGAAACCAGATTATCTTATTATTGGTTCAGGTAAATTTGGATTAATGAAGATCTGCGACCAGTTGAGAGAACATTTAATAGTTGGACGTTCTGGCATTTTATTTCGGATATGTTTTCTTCTAACTGATTTTCTTCTTGATATCAACTATGGGTGTGCCATCCAGAATATCCAGTCCAGACACCATCAAACGACTACCATGAATCGTTAAAACTTTCAGCTCAGAAATTGCGATAGGATTTGGCCTTACCGGACTGCGGGTGGCAAAGACACCGCGAAGTTCCTTTGACTTATCTCCACGTGGATAAACTTTAAGAGTGTCTCGGGCCGACTTGTGAAGCCAGAAAAGCACAACAATGGTTTGCCCGGAAACAATACCATCAAGTGCATCCTCATATTCAGGATAGATCTCCAAAGTTCCGACTCTTTCAGACTCAGCGAAATTTTTGGGAGCATCCTCGCGGCTGGTGATATCACCACGCAACATACCAATTATTTTTAATTTGGGTTGTTCTTCCATAGATTTTATTTCGCCAGTCAAAAAATAGGCGATAGGAGCTGTTTTGATTTTCGGTTTGATCAACATTGATGGCGTCGTAAAAAGTCTGATATACAAGGCGTATTGTTTTTGGCAGGTTCCCGGCTATACATGCGGTATGTCGAGGTACTGCCAAAAACCTGCAACGCACGAGATTGGACTTTTTACGACGCCATCAAAAGCAAACCCACCCAACCAGCTTGTTTTTAGGGGGCGAACCGGATATGCTTTACATCAAAAATATCAAGGTCGATGAACTCGTAAAAAGGTCACTCGAAGTCTACAACGCAGGAGATCGGACTTTTTACGATGCCATCAAGGTTAACGATTATCAAAACTCTATCTAAAGTGTCCCGGCTGCTTCGTTTTATACTGGATTATCGGAGCATACAGAATTATCGGCACATTTCCCACAGCCGTCTTTTTGATTCATCGTTTTATCTGCAGCAGGATAATGATCTGAATTCCTTGTTCAAAATATTCCCCCTTCTTCATTATATGGTGTTCGGGTGGAAGGAGGGCAGGAGGCCCAACCGTTTTTTTGAGCCAGAATATTACAGCAATCAATACGATGTAGATAATGAATCGAACTGGAAAGAATTCGAATATTATAAGGCATTCGAACATTATATAACCAGGGGGTGTGTTGAGAATTATCGACCCAATCGTTTATTTGATCCTCTCTTTTATGCCAGCCAATACCCCCTTTGCTTGGAGACAGGTGGCTACCCATTGCAGCATTATCAGGAAAATGGTGTGTTTGAGGGGAATTATCCATGTAGCGAAGTAGCAGAGTTACCCTCCAGGCCGTTAATTTCTATCCTGACTCCCGTCTATAACAGTGATGAATCCCTTCTGCGAAAATGTATCCATTCAGTTCTTTATCAAGGCTACCCGCACTGGGAACTCTGCCTGGTGGATGACGGCAGCAGAGAAGTTCATGTCCGAAAACTGCTCGAGGAATATGGAGATCTGGACAGCAGGATTAAGGTTCATTTTCTAAAGGATAATAGAGGAATATCTGCTGCTTCCAATGAAGCTGCCGCAATGGCAACAGGTGATTACCTCGGTTTTCTTGACCATGATGATGAATTGACTCTGGATGCCCTGTATGAAGTTGTAAAAGTTATCAACGATGAGAATCCGGATATTATTTATACGGATGAAGTTCTCGTTGACCTGGACAACCGTTACCTCGGGCCCTTCTACAAACCGGACTACAACCCGGAACTCTTGTTATGCCATAACTATATCACCCACTTCCTGGTAACAAGACGCTCCTGCTTTGCTGAAACAGGAGGGTTTTCAGATAAGTTCAGCGGAGCCCAGGACTATGATCTCTTCCTGAAACTGGTTGAAAAAAACAGAAAAATAATTCATATCCCAAAAATTCTATATCACTGGCGTGCTCATGCAACTTCGACCTCTGTGAACCATGAACAGAAATTATACGCCAATGAGGCCGGCAGAAAAGCTCTGACAGACACCCTTGTCCGCCGTAAAATTGCTGGAACGGCTGAAAATACCGAGTTGAAATTTTTCTACCGGGTCCATAGGGAAATAATCGATAAGCCTCAGATATCCGTTATCTGCAGCGACCTGAATGATAGCAAACACACAGCAGATTCTGTAAAGAAACTCATGCAGTCCACCGCCTATAGCAATATTGAATTTATCCTGCCCAGAGAGAAAGAGTTGGGCTCATCTTCACTGGAAAGGTTACTGAAGGACAACGTAGATGTTAAACTGGTCGATTTTGCTAAAAAAATGACAGCGGTGCAATGGAAAAACAGGGCTGTTGAACAAGCTGAAGGAGAAATCCTGGCTTTTTTTGACCTTGCCCTGCAGGTGGAAGATGAGGAATGGCTGGAACCACTGCTCGAATATGCCCAGCAGGATGAGATCGGTTTTGCAAGAGGAAGAATTGACTATCCCAATGATGATATTCAACACCGGGGAACAGTGCCGGATATCAATAATTTATCCTGGTATAATTATGTTTCTTTTGTCCGTGACGTTTCGATCCACCTCAACGGCATGCACTGTCCGCAACATGTTCAATACGTCTCTGAATCACTGTGCATGATTCACCGGGATAAATTTACAGACCTTGGCGGTTTTGACGAAACCTATGCAATCTCAGCTTTTGCCAGCCTTGATCTGTGTCTCAGGCTGTCAGAACAGCAGCTAGAGCATGTCTTTACTCCCCACTGCAAAACTCGCGGGAATAGTAATGGTTTACGACAATGTATTGAATCTATTGATATCGAGGACGCAGCACGGGACAAGAAACTGTTCCATGAAAAATGGTTTAAACTGCTCACTCAAGGTGATCCTTACTACAATAGAGGAGTCCTGTCTGGTAATAAAATCCCTGGAGAGGCCTTTTTAAAGTGGTATGCCGGTGGTAAATAATAGTTAACCAGGCATAAATTGCCTGAAATTCCTACATTGTGGAAAGATGATTGGGCATACTTGCGTGATACAAGATCAAACACTGAAACGCGCGTTTTTTTCGAACACCAGATTTTCTGGGTTGTGACCAAGTTTGGCAGATCCGTGGCTCGACTACCGCTGCAGAGGCTTTGTGCAAAACTTCCTTTTGTGTAGCACCTTTTTGTTCTCAAATCAGTGGGTGAAAAAATGAGTCTTGTCAGTTTATGTATGAGGTGGAAGTTTCAGCTGCTGCTCGGTTTCCTGCTTTCATTCTTGTACCTTCATTTTTTTGAAAACAGGGCGTTTGTTGAACTTGAAATTCAAGTCCCTCAAAAAACGTGGTTCAATATATATTGGGCTGAAGACGGGAAAGAATACAGTAAGTGGCGAAGGGCGAGGGTTCGGGTCACTCCTGAGAAACAGCAATATCGTTTTTACCTGACAGATCTCAGGAAAATAAGGAGGCTGCGCATTGATCCCCACATGTATGAGGGGGAGGTAGTGGTTAAGGGATTGCAAATATCGCAAAATAGCTTGCTATCCCTAGAGCTTACGACAAAGAATGAATTTAAGCAGTTACCGGTGGAGTCTAACAGAGGCGGTAGCGGTAATTCCATCGGCGCTAATCTCAACTGTATTTTTGTAGCTTCCAGCTTTGCTACTTGAGGTAAACAGCCCATTCTGGTCAATGGTGCCACCGCCGTTGATAACAGTCCAGGTATAAGCGGCAGTCATTGGGTTGTTGGATGTATCATACCCCTGAGCAGTAAATTGCTGCTGGCTGTCGGTACCTAATTTCGCGACAACTGGAGTAATTTCTATGCGATCCAGCGCCTGTAACGGGGCCTTAACATCAAAGAAGTTGCTTGTACCGATAGAGATCCCTCCCTGGATATAGATTTGCGCGCCCGTGGCCTCAACATTAATTGTGACATTACCGGACCAAGTCCCATTGCTGAAGTTGCTGGTGGTAATCGGTGTTATGGTACCAGTAGTATCTGATAAACCAGCAATGCCTGTAAACTCGGCAACAAGAGCATCATCGTTGCTTCTTGCCTCCACTGTGATCTGAAAAGGCACACTAGTGACCTGGTCATTGACGCCACTAATTGTAAAATGGTCAACAGTGGTTTCCGGGATAGTATTGGGTATTGAGCTTATGGTAAATGGAAATGAAGGAGATGGTGGGCTCTCAGTCCCATCGGCGTAAAAAGCAGTGAGGTTAAAGTCAAATGTGCCGTCTTCCGTGAGTAATTCACAGGTTATCATGGATGCATTGGGATCATCTGTCTCACAGACGGGCTCGCCCTCTTTGTAGAGTATATAACCGAGAAGTTGTGATTCCGGATCGCCTGGATCGGAAAAAGCGAACTCTATATCCAGAGTGTGCAACTCAGCAGCAGATAAGAATCCTGGAATGAGAAGGAATATAAATAAGAAAAGCAGTAGGTTATTCTTCATTGTATTGATTGAGTATCTGGTTATTCGACTCCTGTACGTTGTTTATTCAGGAAAACTCTTTCTTCACGTTTAATAAAGGCTTCCAGAAATACAGCGTCATCAAAGGAAACATAATTACAACCATGCCGGTACACTGTAAAATTTAAAGATTCGGATAAAGACGTTTCAGCTTCATGCGAGCATTATTTTTTTGGAAATAACGAAGAGTCTGGGTAAAATGCATTCTCGGACAGGCTCCTAGAGGGTAAGGGATATAACAGCAACAGTTTCAGTTGTCCAGATGTTTGTCTGTGGCGGTATTTTAATGCACTCATTATTACAAATGATGTTTCTGATAAAAGTTTTGAAGTTATAACATCTGATAACTTCTCAAGTCAGGCAACGTAGTACTTACTGCTCGAGATCACTTTAAGCAAATTTACTATTAACCATTTTCTATCTCAAATAATGCTAGCTAATTTTCGACCTAGAATGGCCCATCCGTTCAGCGACTTCTTTCAGCGCTTTATCATACCCCAGACCAGTCTTTTGAGCATACGACCAACGCAGTCCATGTTGATTCATACTTCTGTACGGATAGTCTGCAGGGGCACACGTTATTACAATGGTTGAGGCTATTTATTGGCCTCCTTGCTTTTAGTTGATGTGATATCTGTCAAATGTGCAAGCCTTCCTGCAAGTTTAGCATCTCTATATAGTGGAAAAGCTGCTATCATGGATGGCGTCCGCAAAGTCTACGACGGCCCGCTGGCCCTTGCACGAGACCTTATCAGACAGAAAAAATCTCATATCTCACCTGGATGAAAAGAGACTTTTTTACGCAAAAAAATCAGTTGAACAATTGGCGACAATTTTAGGAGTCTCGAGGGCTACGGCGTATAAAGATTTGAGAAGTGTGCGAAAAAACAATCAAACTTCTAGTAAGAAATCAATAATATAAGATTATTACAGAACAAAATGGAGCTACGATGGCCACTATACACACTTTGCAGGAGATACAAAAAGCACTCTCTGGTGTAAATTTGACACCATATATTGAACAGGGTTTTATAGCATACTCCAACAATGAGGTTATTGTTCCCCCCGTAGGAGAGCTTATATTTGATGACCCGCCAGGGGATACTCACATTAAGTATGGCTACATTAAAGGTGATGAGATTTATGTGATTAAAATCGCCTCCGGGTTTTACAATAATCCTGAATTAGGACTTTCTTCCAGTTCTGGCCTCATGCTGGTGTTCTCACAAAAAACCGGGATATTGCAAAATATTCTGCTCGATGATGGTCATCTCACCAATATTAGAACTGCAATTGCAGGACAGATAGCCGCTAAACATCTCGCCCCTGAGACAATCAATACCATAGGTGTTCTTGGAACTGGAATTCAGGCACGGATGCAGGTTGAGTACCTCAAGTCAGTAACCCCATGCAGAGAAGTAGTTGTCTGGGGAAGAACACCAGAAAGAGTTGAAGAGTATAAATATGACTTGGAAACTAAAGGCTTTAATGTAGCCCAGGCAGATTCCCCCGCACAGGTTGCCAGTTCAGTAAATCTCATCATAACCACAACGCCCTCTTCCACTCCATTATTATTCGCAGCTGATATTCAGCCTGGAACGCACATCACAGCAATGGGTTCTGATACAGATAAAAAACAGGAATTGGACTCATCCATTTTGGCTCGTGCCGATATCGTCATTGGTGACTCTATATCGCAATGCAGAGAACGTGGCGAAATTTCAAAAGCACTTGCCGCCGGAGTAATCGAAGAAAAGCACATTATTGAGCTAGGAAATTATATCTCAAACACGCCTCCCTTCAAAAGGGATAACAAGACTATTTCCGTTGTTGATCTTACCGGTGTCGCTGTTCAGGATATACAAATTGCAGCTGCTGTGTGTGAAAAGCTTATGCAAATGAACAGAGAGCCAAGGAGCAAAGTGTCATGATTAAATATACAAGTACCAGAGGTGGCATTTCGCCAGTAGGTTTTGATGAGGCGGTCCTCCAGGGATTGGCAGATGATGGGGGGTTGTTTGTCCCGGAAATCATCCCAACTATCAGTGCGAAGCAACTGCAGCAATGGTCAACTTTAAACTACACGTCCCTTGCTTATGAGATATTGAGTTTGTTTGTCGACCCACAAATAATCCCCTCAGAAGAATTGAAACCACTTCTAAGAGAAAGCTTTTCAGGTTTTGAACACCCTGCCCTCATGCCTTTCATCAGTTTTGACGATAACCCTCATTTCTATATAATGGAACTTTTCCATGGGCCTACACTTTCCTTTAAAGACATTGCCATGGGCTTTCTTGTTCGCACCATGGACTACCTTCTGAAAAAACGAAATCAGCATCTCAATTTGATACTGGCCACAACCGGTGACACTGGCCCGGCCGCCGCTAATGCATCAGCGGGGCAAAAAACTCTGGATTGCTGGCCTCTTTTTCCAGCCGGGATGATCTCTTGCGAGCAAGAGCAGCAAATGACCACCTTGAAAGAAAAAAATATCCACCCCATTGCTGTGAACCACTGTTTTGATGGTGGTGATGATTTGGACATAGTTGTCGCCAGGATGTTTTCTGATACCAAACGGAAAAAAGAGCTCAAACTCTCAAGCGTCAATTCAATCAATTGGTGCAGAGTGATGGTGCAGACCGTGCATTATGTTTATGGCTATTTCAGAGCATGCAAACATGTCGGGGACCCGGTTGTATTCAGCGTTCCATCCGGAGCCTTTGGTAATCTTTGTGCCGGGGATCTTGCACGGAAAATGGGAGTACCCATTTCAACCTTTATCTGTGCAAATAACGAAAATCGGACTCTGCATACAACTTTCTCAACGGGATTGTTCAAGAAGAGAGACCTCATTGAGACTGTATCATCCGCTATCGACATCGTGGTGCCTTATAATTTCTGGCGATTCCTCTTTTTTAATACCAACTCCGGTAGCGCAAAAATATCTACGATGATGAAGACCTTTCAAGATAAAGGAGAGGTCCAGCTCGATCCAGAAACATATAAGAGTGTTCGTAATGGTTTTAAATCGATAGCCATATCAGATGAGGCAACTCTATTAACGATTAAAGAGACCTTCGAAAAATATAATTATCTGCTCGACCCACATGGGGCAGTGGCAGTGACCGCTGCAAAATTATTGCATCAGGACGTAGTTAACGATGTCCCTGTAGTTTGTTTAGCAACCGCACATCCTGCAAAATTCCCGACGATTACCCGTAAAGCACTTGGAAGCCAAAATGAGCTACCTCCACAGGGGGTGCATCACACTCTGGAATCAGCAAAATCGTTGCCTGAAAAAAAACTGACCTGTGACCTTGAAAATCTTGAATTGTTTTTAAGTACACAGATCAAAGAATCTCTTAACTTATAGGGTAAAGGTATTTGACCATGGCAAGGTATTCCAAACTGACTGACAAGGAATTGAATCTGTTACTAGAGCAGTATGACTTAGGATTGGTATTACAGATTTCCCCAATTGAGGGTGGGCAGGCCAATTCAAGCCTCAAAGTTTCAACGGCAAAAGGTGATTTCACACTATCGATTTGCGATGAAAAAAATGGTGAAGAGATCCAAAACTTTACAGCTATCCTGGAAAACCTTGAAGAACAAAAATTTCCAACAACGAGGCTGGTAAAAACAAAAGCTGGCGGAAGGTTCATTTTCCACAACAGCAAACCTGTCTACATCAAAAAATTCCTTCAGGGCCACACCATCAAA
Source organism: Desulfobulbaceae bacterium UBA2775 (assembly GCA_002352445.1). Lineage (GTDB taxonomy): Bacteria > Desulfobacterota > Desulfobulbia > Desulfobulbales > Desulfocapsaceae > Desulfomarina. The sequence continues at coordinate 3,183 of DEIL01000156.1, read as the reverse complement.
GAACTGACGCCTAAGATGATACAACAGGTTGGTCGTTCTATGGCAGAGCTTCATTTACTTATACCACCCGTTGCTATTGACAGTAGTTTCCCATATGGAATCGAAGCGATTGGAAATCTATTAAATAGATCAATCACTCATCAATATCTTGATTGGCTCGCAGAGAAAAAATCATATCTGGAGCAGGCAATAGATTCTGATATGCCAAAAGGCTTCATCCATGGGGATATTTTTTGGGACAACCTGCTTTTTGAAGAAGGTTCCCTTGTGGCCATCCTTGATTTTGAAGAAGCGTGTCACTTTTATAAGCTATTTGATATTGGTATGGCCTGCGTAGGATGTTGCGCAAACGATGGGTATTTCAATCTCTCTTTGATTAAAAAACTTTTAGGTAGCTATGCTGCGGTCAGCCCATTTACATCCAGTGAAAAATCACAGCTCAATATTTTCGTCGAATATGCCGCAGTCGCTTCTTCGTTCTGGCGTTTTCGGCAATACAATGTCAAACACCCAAACCCGGGAAAGGCCGATAGTTATAAAGAGTTGAGTTCGCTCGCTGACCAGATCCATACCTTGGGTTCTACTTCTCTTCTGGACTGAGTGCAGCTCTGGAATACCTTTAATTAAGATATTATTTGAAATAACTTTAATGGAGTAGGAAATGCGCGATTTTGCACTTGAAGTATATTTTTCAAAATGGGAGTTTGCTGCAAAATATCATATGACAGCATCCAATATTGAGAGCATGACGATTGGCGAGTTGCTCGACATGGCACAGGGTGGTGACCTCTCAGCGCTCAAACAACAGTGGCTAGGATATACTGAAACATTCGGCAATCCTGAATTACGAGAGGAGGTAGCGAAGACCTACGATACGGCAACGCCTTCAAATATCCTATGCTTCGCCGGAGCTGAGGAAGGTGTCTATATTGCCATGCGAACCCTTTTAGAAAAAGATGATCATGCAATAGTTATAGTGCCTAACTATCAGGCAGCAGAGACACTGCCTTTGAATATCTGCGCTGTAACAGGTGTTCCTCTTAATCCAGAAGACAACTGGTCTCTTGATGTCGATCGGGTGAAGCGTGAAATCAGGCCCAATACAAAACTCATTTCCATAAACTTCCCCAATAACCCAACTGGAGCAGTACTTGAGAGAGGTCGCTTTGACGATTTGATAGATCTTTGCCGAAAGAGAGATATATATTTATTTAGCGATGAAGTTTACAGGTTGGTCGAGCGTGATGCAGCAATCCGATTGCCCCAGGTTGCAGATGTTTACGAAAGAGGGTTGTCCCTTAATGTGATGTCCAAGGCATATGGTCTGCCTGGCCTCAGAATCGGCTGGATTATGACAAAAGATAACGATGTACTGCAGAAAATGGAGCGGTACAAGCATTACCTTTCTATCTGCAACTCAGCCCCAAGTGAGTACCTGTCAATTCTTGCCCTTAAAGTTAGAGAACAGATCCTTGAAAGAAACAGACAACTTGTTAATAGTAATGCTGAGAAGTTAAACCAGTTTTTTAGTGAATTCCCTGAATATTTTGAATGGAAACGACCAGATGGTGGCTGCGTTGGTTACCCTCGTTACAAAGGCCATGAAGGTGCAGATCAATTTTGTGAGACCTTGGTCAACAAAACAGGGATCTTGCTTCTTCCACCGAGCATTTATAATTCAGAACTACTTGAAACGCCTAAAGACCGCTTTCGAATTGGATTTGGCCAAAAAAACATAAATAAAGGGTTAGAAGTTTTTCACCGTTATTTAAATGATAAATAATTAGCAATTATTGGCAATAGCATCAACTGTGGAATTTCCGAGACAAGACCATCTCGGGTTAGTATCTGCGAGAAGTACTTGGGACAGTGCCAATTCAAAGGTAAATCGTTTTGTCTCTCCCTAAAACATTAGGTGTTTCCTGTATCTCTTCAGTTTCCTATCAGCAAATTACTTGCCCCTGTCAAACGGTAGGTTCACAGGAATAAAGTCAACTTGCCAAAACCGCATGTTGAATTTTCTAATAAAACAATGCAGAGATCAACTCTCGATGACCTCTGCATTGTCGCCAACTACCCAACCTTTTGGGGATCCCTACAATGACTCTTTAACGGGTTGTAACCCGGGGCCAGCTGCAGCATTGTCCAAGCGGCACCGGTGACTTAAAACCAAGCTTTAGGTTTACTTCCTCACTCGCCTCTTTCCTTTTTCGCATGTGCTCCCGAATAGGCTTGATAATGACCACACTCAATAATACAAACGGAAAAACCAAGACAGCATAAAGAACTAAGAGCAGATAATCAAACGCGTTTAACCGCAGATCAAAGTCAAAATCAAAATCATAATCATAACTGGGATATTCAAAATCTCTTTGGCTTTGATGTGTCTTCATGGCAACCTCCTGAAAGCAATTTTTTCAACGTCATATGCTACTTTTGTAAGATCTCTTCGCGCAATGCAAACGACGAAACATTTTATTAATGCACATTCCAGACTAAGAACCACCAGCTACCGCTGAAATAAAATTCCTATGAGACAACATCTCCGGGTTAATGGAGGGAGGTTGTGCAAGTATAATGCAGATATGAGGTGGATTAGGCTAAATGACATTAGTTGATTATATACCACGTTGTGGCATATAGTCAAGTTACACCATTCATTTTTATAAGGCAGGAGTCTCTCGCGAACACCTTTCTGTTATGTGTTGAGTGTCGAAATTTGACCCATCACTTGCGTTGAATATTGCCCTCTGTTTTCATGATGAAAAATATCTTTTCTTTTTAAAACCTTTCTGGTTGCAGAAGTCCGAGATTTTCAAAAAAAAGTGCTTTTCACCTTTGATGAATTCGTAAAAAGGTCGATTGCTGCTATAGATGGCTAAGTTAAAAAGTCTGATATACAAGGTGCAGTGTTTTTATCAGTGCCGAGGCCATACATATGGTATGCCTCGTTGCTGATAAAAATCTGCAACGCCGTAGATCGGACTTTTTACGACGCCATCACCTTTAGACAACCAATATTATCCTGAATAACCTAACAGGAAAAAAGCATCTACAAACCCTTGATGCTTCCAGAAAATTTCGGAGTTGGTCTGGAATTTTTCTTGAGAGTTGGTGTCCATTTATTTGGCTCACTTCAGTTGTGATTGGCTGCCGATTAAGAGAACGGAGACTGAGGGCTAT
>DEIL01000188.1 GCA_002352445.1 Desulfobulbaceae bacterium UBA2775 | reverse complement strand
CATGCCTACCATCGAACCCTGATCGACAGGAATTCACCGGTTGGAATCATGAGTGATGACCTTAATGATGACGGAGTGATCAACTGGCATGGTCTTGATGTAGACGGCGACGGGGTTCCGGAACCGCAAGAGCAGACTTCCCAGAATCAGCGGTTTAAACATCCTGTCTGGCATATAACAGCCGGCACAGGCGGCGCACCTTACTACGCCCGGCAGGACGTGCCCTGGACAGATGATGTCAGGTTTTTTTCATCACAAACAGGTTACTGCATGTTCAAGGCCAATAAGCGCAAAATTTCCATGACATTTTATACTATAACCGGCCAGAAGCTGGATCATATTGACGACCTTATGGCAGTCAAGGAAATAAATTATGCTGACACTCTTATGCCTGTGCCTGTCAAGTAAAATTATATAATGGTAATTAATATTGAAATATCAATAACTTGACAAAGTCATTATTATTGCTCCAAACAGGTGTCAAGCTAAAAAAAAGAAAAAAATTGATTTTAACAAACTTTTAACAATACCTTCATAAAAACAAAATATAGATATGTTTTAAATTCAATCAGGTTAGAAACTATGGGTACTTTGCTGACTTCTCCCCAGCACCAGGAAGCCCGGATACAGAGCACCCAATCTGCTCTATATTCGGGCTTTTTGAGTTTGAAACCCGAAGTTTTTATAACTATAGATTTTCTTCAAATAATTACTTGATTTTAAAATTTGGCACAAGGCCAGAGGGAGGAATGATAATGCGAAAATATTTTGAAACTTGCCGGATATTTATAACATTTATGTTTGTATCAGCAGTCTTATTCTTTGCAGCGCTGAATTCAGCCTGGGGTGAAAGTGATAAGTACCGTCTTGTGTGGACGGATGATCCTTCTACCACCATGGTAATCGGATGGTGCCAGGTAAGCGGCAGTGATCCTCATGTCATGTATGGACTCAGTTCAGACAAAACAGGCTGGGAGAGAAAAGAGATTGATGCCGCCACTTCATACAGCAATCCAAGGGACGGAAATAATCCACCGGTTCTATCAAGTAATTTTGTAAAACTTACCGGGCTTCTGCCGGATACCGCCTACTTTTTTACCGTGAGTGATTCGGATGAAGACGGCCCTGTAATATGGTTCAAGACAGCGCCCGCCATACCGCAGGCCGTTACTTTTATAGCAGGCGGAGATTCCAGGACAAATGAGGTTCCCCGCATTGATGGAAACCGGTTGATAGCTAAAATCCGGCCTCTTTTTATCGCACATGGCGGCGATTTTCTGGATGACGGAACTTATGATGAATGGCGGCAGTGGCTGAACGAGTGGCAGCTTACACGGAGCAGCGACGGGAGGATGTATCCTATTATTCCCTGCCATGGAAACCATGAAAACGACGTTACGGACATGCTGGTAAAAATTTTTAACATCAGTAACCCTGATGCATATTACGCCTTAAACTTTGGCGGAAACATGATGCGGCTTTATACCTTAAACTCAGAGCTGGAACCTGGTGTGGGATACGGGGCTTTCTCAGGTCAGAGCGATGCCAAATGGAACGTCCAGGCCGCCTGGTTAGCGACAGAGATGTCTGATCCGGCTAATGACTCAATCTGGAAAATAGCAAATTACCACAGACCCATGCGGCCCCACACCAGCGCAAAGACTGAGGGAACAGGCCGTATTGCCGCCTGGGCTCATACTTTTTACAACGGCGGTATGGATCTGGCAATGGAATGTGATACCCATATGGTGAAATATACTTATCCTTTAAAGCCGGATGAGGGTGAGGGAAGCTTTCAGAGTTTTATCCGTGATGATCTAAACGGAACCATGTTTGCCGGGGAAGGGAGCTGGGGCGCTCCAAAACGGCCTGTTGACGATGACAAGCCCTGGACACTGGCCTCTGATTCGTTCTGGCAGTTTAAGCTGATTCAGGCGGACCCGGATAGCCTCAACATCAGAACCATCCGTTTTGAAGATACCGCAAGCGTGGATGCTGTGGTTCCCCTGACACAAACCGAGCAGGATAACGACCCTTTTGCGCTTCCTGAAAATCTTGATTTGTGGAATCCCCTGGCAGGCAGCGTGCTGACGCTTCCCTTCACAGGAGCTGACGTAAATAACATGCAATTTGCAGGAACCGGCGGCCAATGGAAATATCTTGATAACGGAAGTGATCAGGGTTCTGCCTGGAAAGAAACATTATTTGATGACAGCTTGTGGTCAGCCGATTATGCCCAGTTCGGTTACGGTGACGGGGATGAAGCCACTATACTCTCTTACGGCCCTGACCCTGACAACAAGTATATTACATATTATTTCAGAAAAGAATTTAACGTAACTGATCCCTCAAAGGTTATTAAACTCAACCTGTGGCTTATGAAAGATGATGGAGCGGTTGTCTATATAAATGGTATGGAGGTTTTAAGATCAAATATGCCTGAAGGGGAAATCTTTTTCAGCACACTTGCGGCAGGATCTGTGGGCGGATCAGAGGAAAGCGTTTTCCGTGAAATTCCCATTTTACCGGAAACTCTTGTACAGGGAGTTAATACCATTGCCGTTGAAATACACCAGTCCGCCCCGGCCAGTTCCGATGTAAGTTTTGATCTGGATCTTACCGGCGTTCTGTCCGGTGTCACAGGTTCTGTGCCGGCCACGCCCACAGGGCTTGCTGCCACACCACTTTCAACCAGTGAAATAGAAATTTCATGGCTCGACCAATCTGATGATGAAGCTGGATATGAACTCCAGCGCAAAACAGGGTCAGGCCCCTGGGAAATCCATGAGGGACGTCTGCCTGCCGATGCATCTCTTTTCAACGACACGATGCTGCCGGAAGGCGGGGAATATACCTACCGGGTGCGGGCTTATAATGCTGCCGGTCTTTCCGTATATTCAAACGAGGTTTCCGCTGCCACCCTCACCAATCCGGTTCCGGTAATTTATTCCGAGGATTTTGAATCAGGAACCCCGGGAGAGATGAACAGCGTCAGCGTTGCCAGTAATCATGACTGGCATGTCTATGAGTACAACGGGAGTCATTTTGCCAAGATGAACGGGTACGGCGCAGACATGGCAAGTGATGACTGGCTTATCACAAAATCCTTTAATTTTGATTTTTATACAGATGAAACCCTCTCTTTTGAAACCGCCTATAATTACAGCGGCCCTGAACTGGAGGTGTTTATCTCAACCAACTATAATCCTGAAGTACACACCGATCCCCAGGATGCGGTCTGGGAAAATCTTAATCCAGTACTTCCTTCCGAGGGAGGGTACAGTTTTGTAAATTCAGGCATGATTGATCTTTCTTCCTATAATGCAGATACCGTTTATATCGCCTTTCATTATTATTCCACAGGTACCGGCGGCGGTGACGGCAGGATATGGGAGGTGGACAATATTGAGTTAAGAGGCACATATTCGCCTCCGGTGATCGCATCCGAAGATTTTGAGAATAATACCCTTGGATCTTTTATCCCATACAGCAGGTCAAGCAGTGCTGAATGGCACACCGAGACAAGAGCCGGCCAGCTCGGGGCTTTTTGCAACGGCTATGGATCTGACGAGTCGAGTGATGACTGGATGATTTACCCGGCCGGAAACATTACCACTGAAGATTATGCGAAATTAAGCTTTGATTTATATTCCGGATACAGCGGCCCTGACCTGGAGGTAAAAGTATCGACAAACTACTCCGGAATCGGCGATCCAATGGCTGCAGGCGTGATCTGGGAAGATATTGATCTGGATTATTCGCTTGCTCTTGAGGATCAGTGGGTTGCTTTTGATCAAATTGATATCTCCGCTTACACCGGAAGCAGCGTTTTTATCGCCTT
>DEIL01000024.1 GCA_002352445.1 Desulfobulbaceae bacterium UBA2775 | reverse complement strand
GGATGTTGGCCTTTAATGAAAGGCCGCTGCTCAAGGGCAAAGGAAAAATCAGCAAGGCGGCCATGGAAGAGAAGGTCAGGGAAATCTATCAACTGTTCGACGCAAAACGAAAAACATATGAAGCCGAACAAGCTGACCTGGAAGATCTGGCTGAACTAAAGCAGCTGGAAAATAAAATAGAGAAGAGCAAATAATGGAACGGTACGAGAAATATACTCGAAATCACCTTTGATCGGGTACGAACGATCCATCTCATAGGAGACTTATTATGGGGAAGAAATCCAATGTGCAAGCTATGAAAACGCTTGATGGAATTTGCAGAAAAGCCGTTTCATGCAGGAGTTGCTTCTCAGATTTCAACTTATTTCCCGCCGATATTGATATTGCTCAACCACGGTGGGTCGGTCCTAAATATTGGCAAAGCCATAAGAAACTCGTTGTAATAATGATTAATCCAGGAAGCGGAAACTTTCGCAACGATAGTGGTGCGAGAAAGACTAGAGATCTTCTTCGTGAGTACTATAAAGAGAATAAAAGCCTGAATGAAGTTTTTCGTTTTCAACGCGTTGATATGGAAAACTGGGGTCGCGGGCGCCGCTTCTTGAATTTCTTTGAAAATTCCTTTGATCTTGACTTAAAAGAAATCGGATTCATGAATCTTGCTTGGTGTGCAACTAAAGACAACCAATATCCGAGTATTATGCTCAATGAATGCTTTTGGAAACATGGGATTCCATTGCTACAAATGTTAGAGCCGGATTATGTGCTTTTATGTGGTTCAAAGACTCATCGTTTTTCCGGCAATATCGAAGAATGTTTACCAAACTCAAAAACAATCCCAACATTGCATTACGCTCATCGCGAAGGTTACGATCGAGAGGCGTCCGAAGCATCTCGAATTAAAGCTGTTTTGGCTAAATAAGAATAACTCCTAACCATGCAAATACAGCCGACGCAAAAAGCCGTTCGGCTGATTTGTGCCGTTGTGCCTAAGGATAAAATGAAAAATAAATTATAGGAGTGAAAAATGATTCTTTCACCATCACTTATATGGTTTCTTGTTGGAGTTGCTTTTTTAATTGCTGAGTTAATAATACCCGCGTTTATATTGATTTTCTTTACAGCTGGATGTTGGATTGCTGCCATATTTGTTTGGTTAATTGATATTGAATTAACAAAACAGATATTGGTCTTTTTAGTGTCATCATTATTTCTCCTTTTTACACTACGCAAATACAGTTTGAATATATTCAGAGGGAAGACTCAAGATGAAATTGATGATCACTACTCAGACTCGAAGATTGGCAAAACAGCTATTGTGACAAAAAACATAACACCTAATAAGCTTGGTGAAATAAAAGTTATGGGGAGTTTTTGGAGGGCGACTGCAAATGAAGAGATTGAAGAAGGGAGATCTGTTTTAATAGAAAAGAGAGATTCTGAGGATGGACTTACTTTGAAGGTAAAACCTATATGAGGAGGGAACGATGAGCGAATCATTGATTGTTGTAGGTGTTTTAGCTGTAATAGTAATTGTCTTATTAGTAAAGACAGCCATTGTTGTACCACAACGGTCTGAATACGTTATAGAACGACTTGGCAAATTCAACAAGTCTATTGGCGCAGGGTTTCATATTCTCATTCCTTTCTTCGATAAAGTCGCCTACAGACGTATTCTTAAAGAAGAGGTTATGGAGATTCCTCCATTGGACTGTATTACCTCTGACAATGTATCTGTATCACTTGACGGTGTTCTGTATATACAGGTGATCGACAGTAAGCTATCTGCTTATGGTATTGACGAATATAGAGTCGCGGCAAGCCAGCTCGCTCAAACTTCCCTCCGGTCTGTAATTGGTAAAATTGAACTGGACAGAACTTTTGAAGAACGTGAGCGCCTGAATCAACAGGTGGTGTCCGCCATAGATGAAGCTGCTCAAAATTGGGGAATCAAGGTCTTGCGTTATGAGATTAAGGATATATCCCCACCGAAAACTGTAATGGAAGCAATGGAAAAGCAAATGAAAGCAGAACGGGAAAAGCGTGCTGCCATTGCTACCTCTGAGGGCGACAGACAATCTCGTATAAACCGGGCCGAAGGTTTAAAGAAGGAGGCCATTGAGGTGTCAGAAGGGGAGAAACAAAAGCGCATTAATGAAGCTGAAGGGCAAGCAAAAGAAATTGAACTGGTTGCACTGGCTACAGCTAATGGTATCAAGAAAGTTGCTGAATCATTAAGTCTGACCGGAGGAGAAACTGCCGCAAACTTGAGAGTTGCTGAAAAATATATAGCAGAATTTGGAAATTTAGCCAAAGAGAACAATACTATGATAATCCCTGCTAACATGGGAGATATTTCATCAATGGTTGCAACAGTTATGTCCGTATTGGGGCACACCAAAAAGACACCCCCAACACAAAGTTCGTAATATAAATCATTCCGAGCTTTTCAGATGATAGAAATTGCTTGAGGCATTATATGTAAAAATATATGGAAAACACGCACCAGCAATTCACAATCTGTACAGATTGGCAGAGTTATGCAAGATTGATTTGACGGATGAATTTTCAGACTGGCTTGATACGATCACCTCATTTAACATAAATGCCCGATACGACGATTATAAAAAAGAATTTCACGATCTATGGACTCGTGAATATACCGAATCTTGGATTGATCGAATAAGGGGGCTACGAAATGGAGTAAAACCTTACAAACCAAAATAAATCAAGCAAAACCCATTCATCCGGGGTGAAAGACAAATATTGGAGAATAGCGATGACCCGTTACAATAAACCGAAACGATATTTTGAAAAATCGGGAGTGGTTGACCCGAAGGCTTCCTATTATGTCCCCTTGGAAAACGTGACCAATATGGACAATCAGGATATCAAGACCATGGTTGACCTGGGACGCTATTTTTCCATATTTGCTCCGAGACAGAGCGGCAAAACCACCTTTTTTGAAGACTTTTGCAGCCAACTGGCGCATGAACCGACCTATATCCCTATTCTTCTGAGTTTTCAGTACGCTAAGAGTTTTGACTCAGAGACCTTTTACAGTCGCATTCAAGAAGATCTGTTTGATCAGCTTGCGCAGAGGCTTGAATCAGTAAACTGCACCCAAAAAGATTCAGTCAAAAACTATTTAATATCAACAAGTATCAAAGGACATACAGGATTTTATGATTTTTTTAAGACGCTGAACCGCTTAATAAAATCCAAAAAGATCGTGATTTTCATAGACGAGTTTGATGGTATTCCGCTCGATGAACTCGAAAATTTTCTGACAACGCTAAGGGAACTGTACCAGAAATACAAGAAGCGCACGGACAAGGCTCTTTACTCCGTTGGCCTGGTGGGCATACGCAATATCACCAAATTGATTGTAGGCGGCGTCTCGCCTTTTAATATCGCCGATCAGGTAACTCTCCCGCCCTTTACCTTGAAAAATGTCCGCGATCTCTATGCTCAGTTCACAGAGGAAACAAACCAGCCGTTTACTGAAGGGGCTGTGGAAAAGGTCTTTGAAGAGACTGCCGGGCAGCCCTGGCTGGTAAACCGTTTAGGCACAATCCTCACCGTCAATATAAGGCCGGAAACCATCGCACCCATCACTGAAGAAGATGTGGAAAAGGGCGTTGAGATGCTCCTGTATGAGGAAAACAGCCACTTCGACAACATTACCGAGAAGGCAAAGCAGTTCAAAGAGACCTTCATAGAAGTTGTGTTTGACGGCGTTGAATATATCCCCGGCGATGAGGAACAATCCCTTCTTCTGACTCACGGTCTGATCAAGGCCAAAGGAAAAAATCTTTTTGTCAGTAACCCCATCTATAAAAGCCGGTTTACCAGGACTTTTTTTCGAGAGGCCGGGGCCGGCACAGATATCGCACACAGGGAATATTTTGCTGCCGACGGATTCCTGAATATGGAGACCATTCTTTCTGATTTTGAGGAATATATCATCCAAATAGGCGTAAACGCTTTTTATACGAACCGGAAGCCTTATGAGAAGACAGGCCAATTTTTGTTGACTGCCTGGCTGTACCAGTTTGTGGAGGGTGGCAAGGGTGACCTTCACTATGAAATGCCGACCGGATTGGGAAGAATGGACATCCTCCTAGCCTACCGGGAACGAAAGTACATCATAGAGACAAAAATAAACCGCGCAAATATTGACAAAACCATTGACAGAGCGGTTGAACAGATCTGTGGAAAATATCTTTTGACCGAGATGGTGGACGAGGGATACGTTGTGGTATTTGATACCAAAACAAAGGTCGGTGAAATGC
>DEIL01000025.1 GCA_002352445.1 Desulfobulbaceae bacterium UBA2775 | reverse complement strand
GGATGGGGACAGATCGCCCATGAACTGGGGGTTCATCCCGGCGTTCTCGGCCTGGGGCATATGAAACACTTTACAATTGATATTGCAACTGATCTCCCCGCCCCTGAACTTGAAATTGCTGAAGCAACCAGAAGGGACGTTAAACATGGCTGGGCCAAGGGGCATGGAATGGCTACCAGTGTAGCCTCAAGCAGCAAAAAAGGACTGGGTCTGGCCGAAACTGATCTGGGCATTGGCAGCAAGGGATCCAAAGCTTCCAAAGGAATTAGTGGCAGTAAGAGCAGCAGTTCCAGAAGTGGATCCAGCTCGAAAAGCAGCTCTGCAAGCTCCTCTAAAGGGAATTCAAAAAGTGACCGTGGTGCAGCTGGGGGTCCATCAAACGACAAGGGTAATTCTGGGAATTCCTCATCCGGCAAATCAAAGAGTGACCGCGGCAAAAGCGGCGGACCATCAAACGACAAAAGTAACAATGGCAACAATGGAAATGACAAAGGCAATAGTGGGGACAAAGGGAACAAAGGGGGAAACAGCGGAAAAAGTAAATAAGAGGTGAATGGTCGGCCAGACTGTCAAAAAGTGATATACACTCCTTGACAGTCTGACTGGCCGGATATCAGCTTATCAAAAGATCACTCTTCGTGCAGACGACACCTTCATACGGAATAAAGAGTTTCCTTCTCTCACCGAGTCGAGGCTCTTTCCGGTCGTACTTCTCCATTGACAATACAAGATTCAGACGAACACCCACATCAATCCCGACTCGAATCTTACTGCCGTCCTGACTGAGATCAAAAATATGTCCATTAAGATACGTTCCATGGGCCATATCTTTTTCTTTCGGATCCAGGACTATTTTTTGTGGATCTATATGCAGTTTACCAATATCAATACCAGCCGGTATTCTGTCTGTCGGTAGTGCAAGAGACAGTTTTTCCGTCAGCTGGCAGAGAGTCTCATTCGTTTTTTGATGAGCGAGAGTAACCCTGAATATATTTTCATTTACCAGGTCAGACAGGGAGCCATTCTGCAGGAGCAGGGTGTGATCCGCCAATCTCTGCCCCTGGGATAGGTAGTGGGTGGAAAATATTATCGATGTCTTTTCCTCTTTGTTGATCTGCTTCAGGGTATTGAGGATGATCTCCTGGTTTTCACCGTCAACATTGGCGGTCGGTTCATCGCAGAGAAGGACATCGGGCCGTAGAGCCAGGGCTCGTGCCAGAGCGACTCGTTTGACCTCACCACCGGAGAGTCCCCTGGTCTCACTATCAGCAAAATTTTCCATGCCGACCAGAGCCAGCATCTCTTCTGTTCGTTGTTTACGTACCTCTTTGGAGATTTTTCTCACCTTCAAGCCAAACTCAACATTTTTTCTCACCGTACCGGTAAAAAGGATGGGGTTCTGATCAAACAACACTACCCGCCTCCGCAGAGAGTGCAGATACTTTTCGTTTGATCTCACCAGTTGACCATCAAAATGGAGCCGACCACTGCTTGGTCTATCCAGAAAAGCGAGAACCTTCAGCAGAGTAGTCTTACCGGCGCCATTTGGTCCAATAAGAGTGTAAATCGCATTTGGAAGAATCTCAAGGAAGTCAATATTCAAAACAATCCTGTTGCTATGGGTTCGCTGCAGGTTTTCCAGTTTATACAGTATCATGTCTCGTCTTTCCCTGGAAAAAATGGAACAGCATATTGATACCAAAGGCAAACGTCATAAGGGTAATTCCCAATGCCACTGCCAGGACAAACTCTCCCTTATCATACTCCAGGGCCATGGCTGTGGTCATTGTCCGGGTAAACCCCTTGGCATTACCACCCAGCATCATACTGATCCCGACCTCTGCAATAACCCGTCCATAGGCGGCTATGACGGCAGCAAGGATTCCATATCGGGCTTCCTTCATTATGACCGCAGCCATCTGAAACCTGTTTGCACCCAAAGTCAAAGCCGTCATCCTGTAACGACTGTCAATCCTGCTGACGGCAGCAATCGCCAGCGTCATAATCACCGGAATAATTAAAATTACCTGGCCGATGATAATGGCTTTCTGGGTATAGAGAAGATCAAGCGAACCGAAGATCCCGCGCCGGGAAATAAATGAGTAGACGAAAAGGCCGATAACGACGGTTGGCAGGGCAAGAAGGGTATTCAGGCAGGTGAGCAGAAGCCGTTTCCCGGGGAAAACTGAATAGGCGATAATAAAACCGGATGGAATACCAATGATTGACGCTATGAGGGTGGCGCCAAAACTCACCTTAAGCGATACCGTTACAATTTCAAAAAGCTCGGGATCGAAAGAAAAGAAAAGGAGAAAAGCTGACTGCACGCTATCTAAAAGCAAATAAGCACCTTATTTCTGAAACTTGAAAAAAATTAGACGAACTAAAACCACAGAGAGCACAGAGGAAAAAGATAGTCTTTTCTCTGTGCTCTCTGTGTCCTCTGTGGTGAGGCAATTTATCGTTCCTTAGCCCCCCAATAAAATACTACATAGCATCAGGATAAAAAAGCTGTTTCCCTTCCAGTCGGTAGTCACTAATCATCTTTTGCCCCTTTTCGGAGGTAATCCAATTGACAAATTGCATGGCAAGATCGTTCTGTGCATGGGGATGTTTTTCAGGATTAACGGGAATAATACCATATGGGTTGGCAAGTGCCGGGCCGCCTTCGCAGAGAACATCAAGCTCTATCGCAGGAGTTTTACCATATTTGTATTTAATATAGGTGCCGCGATCCGACATGGTATAAGCCTGTTTCTCGTCAGCAAAGGTTATGGTTTTCCCCATTCCCTGACCAATGGACAGGTACCAGTCGGCAGAACCGGCAGGCATCTGAAAGGAAACTTCTTTTTTCCTGCCCTTTTTCACTATGCTTTGAATCTTGTCAACAAGTGCAACGCCGGACTCCTGCCAGAGGAACTGTTCTTTGGTATGGGTACCGCTGTCATCACCTCGGGAAATAAAAGTCTGCTTCATCTCTGCAATTTTTCCCAGCGCTTTACCGCCACCGGAAAAACCTTTAATAGCTGCCGGATCAACAGCGGGACCGATAATCACAAAATCATTATGCATCACCGCATAGCGCATTGTCCCCCAGCCGTCCGCGACAAACTTCTCCTCCCGCTCTTTAGCATGAACGAAGATAACATCAACATTTCCATCCTGTCCATCGCGCATAGCAGCACCGGTTCCCTTTGCTATAACCTTTACCTTTATGGCTGTATCTTTCTCAAATTCAGGCAGCAGTAGATCAAGCAATCCCGAAGACTGGGTGCTGGTGGTTGTTGACATCTTCAGAACTTTATCAGAACCAGTAACAGTCCCGGCCAATAGTCCAATAAGAAATACTGCTCCAAATACAGTAATTGCCTGTTTCATCACTACCCATCCTCTTGCTTAAAATTGTCGGGGAAAAGCATTTTGCCGCAGAGAGAAATATCATAACCTTCAAATGAATCGGCCAGGGCTTTGAATGATTTCTCATGCAGCAGACCTATAAATTTTTGAATCCTTTTTTCAAAAAAGCGATCTCTTGAAATAAGAAGGTCAAACCGTTCCCAGCGAAGGGGTAAAAAATCAAGCCCGAGAAGACCGGCTACCGCCCGAATTGCCGGAGCGGCATCCACACGCCCCGAAAAAACCTCCAGGGCTGCATCAAGATGCCGGGAGACTTCTTGTTGATAACCGGAAATTCGGCCGGAAGAAATCCCCGATTTTGCAATCTCATAATCCAGAAGAAGACGGGTGCCTGCACCGAGGGGCCTGTTGACAATAGAGATATCATCCCGCGCAAGATCTTCAACCCTTTGAATTCCTTTAGGGTTTCCTTTTTGAACGAGCAGCCCCTGCTCACGTTTACTGAAATTGACAAAAACCGGTGCCTTATCCAACTCCTGATCAGCAAAACCAAAATTATATTCGTCATGATCATCCTGAAGCAGATGGCAGACTCCAATATGACAAAGTCCCCTTCGCAAACTTTTCAGCCCACCCATGCTGCCCAGATTTGCAAAGAAAGCAAGAGGACCCGTAGTTTTTTTGTGAAACAGAGAGAGCGTCTTCTGAAACAGGGGGTCATCACTTCCGGCAAGAAGGAGCACACCTTCATCCGTTGAGCAACACGCCCCGGATCCACGGTAGTTCAAGATATTGGTCTCCAGCCACTCCTCAACAAGCTTCCTTGGAAACAGCCATTTGCCGGTAATTTTTGTGGCCGGCAACCCTTTTTCACTCACCAGGGAATAAACCATTTTTTCATTTACATGGAGCAGCTTTGCAACTTCTTTTGTCGTTAAAAACTTTGCGTTCTGTAATGTATTCATAATATATTTCCAAACCGTTCTGCGTCCGCTCAAATGAGCTCAAGGTAATACTCAATCGAGTTATATTTTTCTATAACTTGTCTTGCAAATGCCCAACAATAACCTAAACAGACCAAATCAGACACATGAAAGTAACACCACCGGGATTGCAACACCAACTCCATATATTTTAATGATTTAATGCATAAATAACATTGAACACAAATGCTCTACTATGCTACAATGCAATAAATAACAACTGATTACCCTGATTTTTCCTGTGACCACTGCAGGTTGCAATAGAAGAATGGAGACAATATGAAAGTCAAAGATGTAATGGAACCGATTAAAAACTGGCTGACCCCCGAAATGACACTGAGAGAAGCTATTCAGGTCATGCAGTCAACCAAGCGGATGCACGGCCTGCCGGTGAACGGTATGATTGTGCTTGATGGTGCGATGAACCTTGTCGGAATCGTGTCAAATGTGGACATACTCGGAATTATCCTCCCGTCACACATTTATTTTGACGAACGCCACAGCAATATCTCCTGGGAGTCTATTCGTGAAGAAAAAACCCGTGCCATACGATCAATCACCGTAAACAAAATAATGACTGAAGATGTCAGGGTTATCTCCGCAAACGAGACCCTCCTGCGCTGCGCTGATACTCTGCGCACCGAACGAATCAGACGCCTTCCTGTGACGAGAAGTGATGGAAAAGTGGTTGGGGTAATATACCTGCGGGATGTCTATAATGCCTTGATATCATTGCTAACAAACTAGCCCGCATGAACCACTGCTATAACTTGCTATAGTTTAGGATTCAGTTCTTCCCGCAGCCAGTCGGCAAATAGATTTATCCCGACAACCATGCCGATCAGTGTAATTCCGGGGAAGACAACCATCCACCACATACCCGCATAAATGTAGTTCTTGCCTATGGCAATCATCATTCCAAGAGAAGGTTCCGTCAGCGGCACCCCTACTCCCAAGAAACTGAGCGTTGCCTCAAGCATGATCACAACGGCCATATCCACTGCCATAAGTACAAAGATGGGAGGAAGAGCGTTCGGTAAAATATGACGAAAGAGAATGCGAAAATCACCGGCTCCAGAAGACCTTGCAGCCGTGACATAAGGAAATTCTTTTATTTCGAGGACACTGCCTCTAATAGTCCTGGCATACTTCACCCAGTCAGCAATAC
Organism: Desulfobulbaceae bacterium UBA2775; assembly: GCA_002352445.1. GTDB lineage: Bacteria > Desulfobacterota > Desulfobulbia > Desulfobulbales > Desulfocapsaceae > Desulfomarina. The sequence goes on along the minus strand of DEIL01000025.1, from coordinate 11,830 downwards.
AGATGGCAATTATAACCGTAAAAAGCCCTCTGCTCTCAAATACTCCCAGGAGCAGAACTGCCAGCAAGGTAGTAGAAAAGGAAAATACGGTATCTGCCGTACGCATGATAAAGGCATCCAGAATACCACCGTAATAGGCCCCAAGCATACCGAGGATAATACCGACAAGACTTGAAATGGTAACAACAGAAACACTGACAATAAGAGAAGTTCGCAGCCCATAGAGTATAGTCGACAGGATTCCTCTTCCCTGATCATCTGTTCCCAAAGGAAAGGCCGACACTCCCTGATCCATCCATGACGGCTCCAAAAGGAAATTCGCCAGGTCAACCGTGGTAAGATCATAGGGGTCCGTCGGCGCCAGATAAGGGGCAAAAAGAGCAGCAAAGAAAAAAGCAAACAGGATAACCCCACCAACCATGCCGGAGGGATCTCCCAGAAAGCTCTGCATTCTCTTTGAAGCAATGATTGTTCTCATCAGTCCCTTATCTCTACTCATAGCGAATTCTCGGATTAAGCAAAGCATAGAGCAAATCAACCAGAATATTAATCGAAAGGATGATAAAAGCCGCCAGCATGATATAGGTGACAATAATGGGCTGGTCGGTCTCGAAAATCGAGGTAAGCAAAAGATTGCCCATACCCGGCCACTGGAAAATCGTTTCAGTAACAATGGAAAAGGCAATAAGTTCTCCGAAGGAGAGTCCGGCAATGGTTACCACCGGAATCATCACATTTCTCAAGGCATGTTTCAAAATAACTTTTGCAGGCGACAATCCTTTCGCCCATGCCGTTTTTATATATTCTTCTGATAGAGTCTCACGCATTCCGGCCCGGGTAAGCCTGATTAACACGGCGAGCTGATAGCCCGAGAGGGTAAGTGCAGGAAGCAGGATATGCTGCCAGCCGGAAAGTGTCAGCAGGCCAGTTCTCCAAAAACCGATCTGCACCGTATCCCCCCTGCCGAATGAAGGCAGAATATCCAGATACACTGAAAAGAACATTACCAGGAGGATACCTATAAGAAATGTCGGTATAGAGATACCAACCAGGGATCCCGCCATGATCATTCTGCTGATCACTCCATTGGGACTGATCGACACTATGACCCCCAACCCCACACCAAGAACAAAAGAGATACACATGGCGGTAACAGCAAGCTCGAATGTTGCGGGAAACCGCTCAAGGATCGTATCAAGTGCATCAATCTGACTCACATAAGATCTGCCGAAATCACCCTGCATTGCCCCTTTGAGAAAGGAAAAATACTGCGCATAGACTGGACGATCAAGGCCATAAGCGACCCTAATCTGCTCACGTTCTTCATAGGTGGCATCTTTACCGGCCAGCATAACCACAGGATCACCGGTAAACCGAAACATGGCAAAACAGACCATTGACACCAGAATAAGAACAATCACACCCTGTAGCAGTCTTTTAGCAAGATAGGTAGTCATGTTATTTTATAGGCTGATTAGCGGGTCAGGCTGAAGGCTGTTAGCAAAGACATACTTCCCCTCACAGCCTGCAGCCTGAATACCTTCATCCTGTCACTACTTGATTTCTTTAGCTACAATCCAACGATCCGAACGAGGCTGATATTTAATACCCTTCCCTTTTACAACAGCGAAGATATCCTGCTGATAATGCAATGGTATCCAGGCTACATCCGCAACTGATTTCTTATTAATCTCCTGCAGTGCCTTTTCTCTTTCCGCTCGATCGATGATGGAGGAAGAAGCTATGAGCAGGCTGTCAATCTCGCTGTTGGAGTAAGCTGCTCCATTATATGTTCCCATACCTTTGTCTTTATCCGGAGTATGGAGCAGTTTTTCGGCAGAGCGACCAAAATCAAAGGATCCGTCAAACCAGCCGATAAGGTAGAAATGGTATTTGTTGCTTGTAAGTTCATCAAAGAAAATTGATTTTGGTTTTACATCAAGTTTTACCTTGAGTCCTACTTTTGCAAGGTATTTTGCCACAGCCTCACAGATTTTTTCATCATTGACATATCTGTCATTGGGACCGGCAATAGTGATCTCAAAACCATCCGGGTAACCGGCATCGGCCAGCAGTTGCTTGGATTTTACCGGATCATAATCCAGTCTTTTGATTGATGCATCATAGCCTACAGTTGGCACATCGGGAATCTGGTTGGCCATAGTTGCCTGGCCGCGCATGATCTTTTCAATAATTTCCTTTTCATTAATGGCATGAGCAATCGCCTGCCGCACACGAATGTCCTCAAAAGGGGTCCCCACCGTATTGCCGATACCCATATAAATAGCCCGACGTGCAGCCTGGGAAATTATCTCAACATGGGGCATCGCCTTAACTCGATCAAAGAGTGTTACCGGCACACCATTAACTATATCAACCTGCTTGCCCGCAAGTGCGGCAAAACGTGTGGACTCTTCTGTAATGGGGAGAATATCCACATTTTTATATTTCGGTGCACCTTCCCAGTAGTCTTCGTTGGCCGTCATACGGATATAAGATCCTTTAATCCATTCGACGAACTTATAGGCACCGGTTCCCATTGCACGAGTGTTGTATTCGCCATCGTCTATCTTCTCTGTAGATTCTTTATCAACAATGAAGTTCTGGTGCATGGTCTCGGCAAACCATGGGACAGGTTTTTTGGTTTTGAAGATGACGGTATAGTCGTCAGGAGTCTCTATAGACGCTATTGAATTGGCAATATTCAGTAATTTAGAATATTTCGGATCCTTCATTCGCTCAAAAGTAAACTTAACATCTGCAGCATTAAAATCATTGCCGTTATGGTACTTTACCCCTTTGCGCAGCTCAAACTTCCAGGTGAGGGCATCAACGCGCTGCCATTTCTCAGCCAGAGCCGGTCCCAGCTTGCCTTCCGGTGCTTTTCTCTGCAGCAGACCGTCAAAAAAGTTTGACATATAGGATAGATTGGCATCCGAGGAATAAGCATGCGGGTTCATAGCTTTAGGCGGAGCATCAGTTGCAATGACCAGATCCGCCTTTGCCATTGCAGAAACCGGCAAGACCATTGCCGTCAGCAGGGTTAAAGTTTTCAGGGTGCGGTTTTTCATTTTTCATCCTCCCTTTTATTCAAGTTTTTTGTTTACCTACTCCTTCTGTTTTTGTGTACTATCAATACAGGTGGCAGGCCACAACATGGCCATCTCCCATATCGCTGAAACATGGTTCTTCACTTATGCATATATCCATCCTTTGCGGACAACGTGTATGGAAACGGCAGCCGGAAGGAGGATCTATGGGACTAGGAACATCGCCTTCCAGCAAAATGCGTTTTTTCTTCTGAAGAGGATTGCTAGCCGGAGCAGCAGAAAGAAGCGCCTGTGTATATGGATGCCTGGGAGTATTATACAGCTCACTGTAGGGAGCCTCTTCAATTATCTTCCCCAGATACATCACCAGGATCCGATCACACAGATATTCGATCACCGCCAGATCATGAGAAATGATAACAAGAGAAAGATTAAAATCCCTTCTGAGATCCATAAGCAGATTGATAATCTGTGCCTGAATAGAAACATCAAGGGCAGACACCGGTTCATCTCCGATTATCACTACAGGGTCAAGTGCCAGCGCCCTGGCAATCCCGATTCTCTGACGTTGCCCTCCGGAAAACTCGTGGGGATAGCGTCTCCCCTGTTCAGGTGATAAACCAACAGTCTCCAGTAAAAATGCCAGCCTATCCTCTCTCTTTTTTCCGGTAAAAATGGTATGAACATCCATCGGATCGCCGAGTATCTGATTTACCGTCATTCTCGGATTGAGTGAGGAAAAAGGATCTTGAAAAATCAGTTGCATCTTGCGCCGTAAGCTGCGTAGTTCTTTATTCGATAGCAGCGCCATGTCACGCCCTTCAAATAAAACCCGGCCTCCAGTGGGTGATGTCAACCCCATCAACCCCATGCCGACTGTCGTCTTTCCGCATCCGGACTCCCCTACAATACCGAGTGTTTCCCCTTTCTCCAGATGAAAGCTGACCCCGTCCACAGCATGTACATGGCCCACAGTCCGGGAAGTTATTCCTCTTCTAATTGGGAAATAAACCTGCAGATCTTCTGCTTTCAGAATTTCAGTCATGTTTTTTAATGTGGAATGTGCAACCAGCAACGCACCGCATGTTTATCGTCAACTGTATCCAGAGGTGGTTCCTGCTCCCTGCATATTTTCATGGTATGTGAACATCGCTGTCTAAATGTACATCCGGAGGGAAGATCATAGAGGCTGGGTACCATCCCTTTAATCTCAGTCAGCCTCTTCTGTTCACCTTTGTTCCGACTCCCAAGAACAGGAATCGACTGCAGCAACCCCTGAGTATAAGGGTGCAGTGTATCTTGAAACAAATCAACAGCTTTTGACTCCTCAACCACGCGACCGGCATACATTACAACTATCCGATCCGACATTTCGGCAATAACTCCAAGATCATGGGTGATCATCTGAATCGCCGTATCCAACTCATCTTTCAACCTGTTCATCAGATCAAGTATCTGGGCCTGAACCGTAACATCGAGGGCCGTTGTCGGTTCATCGGCTATCAGCAGTTCAGGGTCACAGGCAAGAGCCATCGCAATCATAGCCCTCTGCCGCATACCACCCGACAACTGATGCGGATACTCATGGATTCGCTTATGCGGTGCAGGAATCTGCACTCTTTCCAGCATTTCAGTTGCAGCCTCTAAACCCTCTTTTTTGTTCATTCCCTTATGCAGAGTGAACATCTCTGCAATTTGATTTCCTATGGTGAAAACCGGATTCAGAGAAGTCATCGGTTCCTGGAAAATCATGGCGATCCGGCTGCCTCTGATACGTCGCATCGCCTTCTGGCTCAACCTGGTCAGATCCTCACCATGAAAATAAATATGTCCCCCAACTATTTTTCCGGGAGGATCCGGGACGATGCGCATAATAGAGGAAGCTGTAACAGATTTACCGCACCCCGACTCTCCCACGATGCCGAGAGCCTCTCCCCTGTCAAGATGATAGGAAACACCGTTCACCGCACGCGCAACCCCTTCAAAAGTATAGAAGTAGGTTTTCAGATCCTGCACTTCGAGCAAATGGGTGTTGTGATCTGTCATTGCACCTTAGATTTCTGCTGTTTCTCTTAAAAATGCGTCAAGACTATCAAACATAAAGAAGAGTGAATCAAGAACAATATGTTCTTCTTCGGTATGCTGAGACATTTCTCCAACAGCACCCCAGATAGCACCGGGTATATTCCTTTCAGACAGATACCTGGCATCGGACGAGCCATGTTCAAAACCGAAAACAGCTCCGTTTGCATGTTTTTGCAGGAGATTAAAATAAGGGGATTCACCTCCATAAAAAACAGCTGCCCTGTCCTGAATTATAACCTGCCCGGATACAACTTCCTTTATGGCAGCAACTATCTCATCAGGATCATCATGCTCGGGATAACGAATATCCAGAATAGCTTTTGCCCGACCCGGCACAATATTTACAGAGCCGTTTCCGGCCTCACACCTTGTTAAAGCAACAGTTTTATGCCAGTAATCCGGACTTTCTTCTGTAAAAAGTGCTTTAATGGTCATGTAATCTTTCATCAGAAGATCAAAGGCATTCTGCCCCAGCCACGGTCGTGCAGCATGCACAGCTTTACCTTTCGCCTCCAGACGAATCCGGACAATTCCCTTTTCCTTGATAACAATCAATCCGGGATTGCCGCCATCCAGGGCAATAAAAAAATCAGTCCCTATCTTTTCCCCAACAATTCCCGCCCCGTTACTGCCACCGACTTCTTCATCACCTGTTAGAAGAAGTCCAAAACACATATCTTCCTGGGTCAAACCTCTTTCTTGTAAAATCGCAAGATGCTCCCGGAAAAGCAGCAGTGATAATGCAACTGCGTATTTATCATCAATTGCGCCACGACCATAAAGGCTGCCATTTTCAATCCATGGTGAAAATAATGATTCATTTTCCACTTCCACAACATCAAAATGGGCCATGAGCAGAACCTTTGTCCCAACTCCCTCAGAAGGCAAAACAACTATGGAAGGAGTACCATTGATATCGTATCGCTTATACTTTATTGAATTTTTGTTGAGCCATTCTGCTATAAAATCAGCACACTGTAAAATTGTTCCAGACCGTTCACAGGTGGAAGGTATACGAATTAAATCTTCTGTTAACTGCAGTAGTTCATTATTAATATGTTTTACAGCCACTGTTACCTCAAGCCTCTTAAAATAAACCTATCCAAATTCAGAGTTTATCAAATTATGCGTTTTTACGAAACCATCGTTATTGCTCTAAAGCTGACTTCAGGCCAGAGATCTCAAAAACACGCTGAATAATTGTTTAAAAAATGTTTTAACCGAATCATGAAAATAATTCAAACCATGATGATATCCCGAACATATTTCAAAACAAAAAAGCAAAGAAAATTGCAGAGATCTCAGCGATCCTAAGGGTTGCCTCTGAACATCAGATATGTCGACTATACCAGAGCCGCAGATTACGATCACTGTTGCGGAGGAGGCGGCACCTTGTTTTACGACCATCCCTAGACTTCCCACCAGATAGTGAGCAGAAAGATTAAAAACGCCATAGCGACTGGAGCCGAGACCTGGATAACAGGCTGTCACGGTTGCAGCATCAATCTCTCGGGTAACCTCCAGGAATCAGACAATATTACAGTTGAACATATCCTCCTGTTAATTGAACAGGGATTAAATAAGCAGGGGTAAACACAATGCAGCGCATCGTTAAATATGGTAATATAGAGTTGCTGACAGACTTGGATTCAGCTCCGGATTTTGACGGCGCAATGGTTGGTCTAAAAACAACTGCGATGGAACAGGTATGAATCAGAAAAAATCAAAACCTTTACAAAACAAAGCCTCCGTAAATGCGCAATTGCCTGGTGATATCTCCTTACCTTTAGAAATTCGACTCCATGGTCGTGGTGGCCAGGGGGGAGTGACTTGCGCCAAATTGATTGCCGCAGTCTATGCGGAGATGGGACTCCATGTGCAGACCTTTGGAGATTATGGAGCCGAACGCTCCGGTGCCCCGGTACGCGCCTTTACCCGAGTCAACAAAATAGTCATCAAAAATCGCAACAAGGTTTACCGTCCCCATCATCTACTGGTATTGGACACAGCCCTGCTCGGCACCCGGATATTGGACGGTATTGCTCCCGGAGCAGTTATTCTGCTCAACAGCAGCGGTCGACTGGAAGAGTTTTCGGAAAAGTTCGCCGACTACCGCCTCGGTATTATTGATGCAACCGGTATAGCGCGGGAACATGGCATTGGAACCAGCAGCGTGGTTATCATCAATACCACCATCGTCGGTGCCTACGCAAAACTCCTCGGTTTGTCAATTGAAGTACTGAAAGACGCCTATACCAGGCTTGGCCTTTCCGAGGACATGGCTGCAGCCAGAGAGGCTTACCTGAACGTACTTATTCAACAACCGGACACTGCAGTTACCGGAACTGCAGTTGGAGGTGAACTGGTAACCGCCTTTCCACAGGTCAAACAGCAGATCGACCACTCCGATGATGTTCCCACCAAGCTACAAACCGGAGACTGGAGCACCCAACTGGCCGGCTTTAAAGATCATCTAGCGCCCTGTAATTATAGTTGCCCGGCAGGTAACGATGTAGTTGGTTTTATTCAGGCACTTAAAACGTATGGATCAGACAGAGCAATGGAAATCCTCCTGCAGACCCAACCCCTGCCCTCAGTCTGCGGGCGGGTCTGCCCTGCCCCCTGCATGCACGAATGTAACCGCAAACTGATGGATGGGGCTGTCAATATCCGTGGCCTGGAGCGATGGATCTCCGACCATTCTGAATTGGTTTTAAAAAGAAAGAAGGCGGGAAAAACCCATTCATTTGCCGTAATCGGCGGAGGCCCGGCCGGCTTGAGTGCTGCCTATCAACTTGCTCTACACGGTCATCATGTTACAATTTTTGAGAAAGAAAAGAAACTCGGTGGCGTGCTGCGTTACGGCATCCCATCCTTTCGCTTACCGGAAGAAGTTCTGGAGCGCGATATTATACGTATTCTCTCTTTAGGAATCCGCAGCACATGCGCACATCCCATCGACAAGGTGGAGATGGAACGTCTGTATGAAGAACATGACGGAGTGATCATCTGTAAAGGGTTCAGTGATACCAATACCCTCTCAGTCGCCGGAGAGGATCTCGACGGTATTGAACAGGGGCTGACTTTTCTATCCCGCAGGCGGACAGACAAAAAGGCAACTGAACTTTCTGGAGACGTAGTTGTTATCGGTGGAGGCAACACAGCTATCGACTGTGCACGCAGTGCCCTGCGCAGTGGAGCATCTTCCGTCAAACTCATCTATCGCCGAAGCCGTGCGGAGATGACGGCCATTGAGGAAGAAATAGAAGACGCCCTGCGAGAGGGCGTGCAGCTCCTTCCTCTGCGTCAGCCGGTTGCATTCCGGGGCGTTGGGCGTATCGCCGGAATTGTTCTGGCTGAAGTCGAACTTGGTGAAGCAGATATTGACGGCCGACGGCGCCCCCTGGTAACAAAGCAGATGACTGAGCTGAACTGTTCCAAAGTTTTACTGGCCCTGGGGCAGGAGAACAAACTGGAAATGCTGCCGGATCACTGGCAAATCAGTGATGCCAGGGGATGGCTTGAAGAAAAAACTCTCAACGTCTGGTGTGCCGGTGATTGTTCGACTGCTGACGGCACAGTAAGCCATGCCATTGGCAGTGGCAGGCTGACAGCTCTTAATGCTTTGGCAAATGTGGACGGAACTGAACCCTTGGTAGATGAAATTTCTGAAAATTCAGTGGTGGCCCCCGCTCATATCCGTTTCTCGCACTTTCCTGTTCTCGCCCCACACCAGGATCGACATAAAACCGTAGACAATTATCAAAATAACTTTGATGAAGTAAATCTTGGCCTCTCCGGTAAAGAAGAGGCTGAACGCTGCTTTTCCTGTGGCCGTTGCACCCGATGTGATACCTGTCTGGTTTTTTGTCCCGAGGGGGTAATCTACCGTACAGCAGGCGGCTATCGGGTAGATGAGAATTATTGCAAAGGCTGCGGCGTCTGCGTAGCTGAATGTCCGCGACGAGCTATGGAACTGAACGACAAAGAGAGTCGGGAGGAATAATCGATGTCTGTTGAATTAATAAGTGCCAACCATGCCGCTGCTCTTGGGGCAACTCTGGCGGGAAGAGCCAACCGTACCGCCAGGGGTTTCTGTAGTGGTGTTTACCCGATTACTCCGACAACCGAATGTATGGAATATCTCTGTGGTCAAGAGATTGAGAAAGGCAAAGTGGTTCGGGTTGACAGCGAGCATAGTGCCATGGGAGTCTGCATCGGAGCCTCCTCTGCAGGAGCCAGATCCTTCACTGCCACCTCCTCCAACGGCCTTGCTTATATGCTCGAGAACTGTGTGGCGGCCGCCAGCTACCGGCTTCCGATCGTTATGGCTGTGTCCAACAGAACCCTGGGCCCTCCCTGGAATATCTGGGCCGATCACGGTGATTCTCTGCTATTGAGAGATCTTGGCTGGCTCCAATTTTACTGCGCCGACAATCAGGAAGTTTTCGACACGGTACTTTGTGCTTTCAAGCTGGCCGAGGACCCACGTGTATTGATGCCCGCTATCTCCTGTATGGATGGTTTTATCTTGTCACATACCATGGCCCAGGTTGAAATCCCCGGGCAGAAACTTGTAGATCGTTTTCTCCCCACGACAAAGGTCCCTCATCGATTGAATAAATCAGCCCACACCCTGGGACAACTTGAAATTCCGCAACAGGCAGTTGCCCACCGAACCCAGCACCACCAGGCAATGTTGGCAGCCGTCCAGGTCTATGCTGAAATCCAGGACTCTTTTGAAGAGATCTTCGGTCGAAGAGTTGCCGACCCGGTGGTCGCATATCATGCTGATGATGCCGATACTCTGATTGTCTCCATGGGAACCATTGGAACCACGGCTGAACGGGTTGTTGATCAGCTGCGTGAACAGGGACAGCGTGTCGGTTCCATACGGGTACGAATGTTCCGCCCAATGCCTGAAAACGATTTGCGTAAATATTTTGCAGGAACAAAACGGATTGCAGTCCTCGACCGTAATATCAGTCTCGGGTACGGTGGTGTGCTCTGGGGTGAAATTCGCGGCTTTAGTGATCCTGATGCCATAGTTCAGGGCTATATGGTAGGAGTTGCAGGGGGTGATGTCCGGCGAGAGCATATTATCAACCTGCTCACCGATCTCCAGCAGTGCAAAACAGAAAGTGCGCCGAAAATAGTGGAGGTAGCATGATGAATGAACCAGCACTTCACGGAATGGCCCAAACCAAAAAGGATCGTTCAGCCCCTGTACTCCGTCCGGGCAATACAAACTGCGGCGGGTGCGGCATGTCGAACCTGCTGCAGATGCTGAGCCGGGCTGCCGAAGACAGCGATATTAAAATCGTCATCCCTGCCTGCTGCGCTGCAATTACCACCGGCGTGTTTCCTGAAAGCTCCATCAGCGTGCCGACGATCCTGACCACCTTTGCCGCCGGGGCTTCAGTAGCTACCGGAGTTGCCAGCGTGGCGCAGCTGAACAATGAAGAAACACGGGTGATCTGTCTCGCCGGCGATGGAGGAACCTACGACATCGGTATGGGCACCCTGTCGGCTGCCGCCGAGAGGAATGAAGATATCCTCTATATCTGTTACGATAACGAAATCTACGGAAACACCGGTGGGCAACGTTCATCGGCCACCCCCACCGGAGCCAGTACCACAACCACACTGGGCGGCAAATCGGAAGTAAAAAAGGATATCATGGGCATCATGGCCGCCCACCACATCCCCTATGCAGCCTCGATCTCCCTGGCCCATGCTGACGACACCCTGCGCAAGCTCCGGTTTGCCTTAAACGTCAAGGGTTTCCGTTTCCTGCACGTACTTGCACCCTGCCCAACCGGTTGGAAGTCGGAACCTGCCGTGAGTATCGAACTGGTTCGTCTGGCCGTTCGTTCCGGTCTTTTTCCGATTTTCGAAGTGTTTGACGGTGATCATTATACGATCAATATCGAACCGGATTTTTCAAGTGAAGCCCTGTTGATGTATCTTTCTCTTCAGCGACGATTCCGAAAGTCCGGAGTAACCGAAGAAGCTATTCGACCGAATATCGAGCGATACTGGCATCAGTTACGGGCAATGAGTGGAAGGATTATGCCCGCCATACGGAATATCAAAGCTGATTAAAGTTTTTACGACGCCATCAAGTAAGAGGAGACAACTATGCGTAAATATGTTGGTGAACGTATTCAAAAATTACGGGAAGCTCAGGGACTGACACAAGAGGAGGTCTGCAAGCTGACCGGCATAAAACTGGCCAGGTTAAAAGCTTTTGAGGATGGAAGTGCTGTACCTTCCGTTGGCGTGATTATCATGATTTCCAGAGTTCTGGGATCAAAAATAGAGGGGTTGCTGCATGGTGGCGGCACGGTGTCAGAGGCGTTGACCATCTGTCGTGCAGGAAAATCCCATATGGGACAGCGGGGCAATACCGAACAAGGTTATGCCTACGACTCCCTGACCCGCCCGGGCACTGTCGGTCATATCATGGAACCTTTTATGTTGATATTCGACCCCAAACTCCCGAAAGGACCACCTATTGCCCATGACGGCCAGGAATTTTTATACGTTGTGTCCGGGACGATAGGGCTTTTTTATGATGGAAAGGAATATAGTCTCGGGCAGGGAGACAGTGTCTATCTGAATTCATCCCGCAGCCACACGCTTTACTGTCTTGGAGACAAGCCGGCACAGTTACTTGCCGTTGTCAGTGCCCA
>DEIL01000074.1 GCA_002352445.1 Desulfobulbaceae bacterium UBA2775 | reverse complement strand
GAAGCTAATTCTATCATTGTTTTCTGACCCTTTATTGCATCAAGGGCAATTCTCGCTTTCAATTCCTTGCTCTGTTTTTTCCTGCCCATTCTGTGCCTCCTTTTTCTTGGAAACACACCTTAACACACTGTCTCATTTTTGGGGTCCACTATATGTAGAGCTGATTTTGGCCTACTTCGGCAACGGTCGTAGACATAGGGCCTATCGAGAAAAAGCCCAAAATTATTCCGAGGAAACCAGTTCCATCTGGGAAAATGTTAAATTCGGTTTTGTCTATGGCTCTCAATCCTTTATCGACCATATAAAAGAAAAACATCTGTCAGACAAACCGGACAAAGAGCTTCCGCAACTGAACCGGTTTTTACGATCTCAGAATCCGGATAATATACTGAAAAAGGCTAAAGACCTCTTGTCGTGTAAAGTGGATGATTTTAAAAAGGCCAGGCGCTTAACCGGAACAGGTTGGAGATATCTGGCCCGGCACCAAGACAATTTAAGGCACTCACCCCAAAGGGATTCGAAACCTTTAATGTGGAAAAAGGCAAAGTGCTTTTGACTCTGCCCATTGCTCTTTAAAAAATTGTGTTGGTAACATCTGATCTAAGACTCAGTTATTAAACATCACCAGCACTGGTTGATCAAACCTTAAATCTTGAGACCATTTCATTTAACTGTTCACCAAGTTTGCTCAATTCCTGGGCACTTATGTTGATCTGTTCACTGCCACTGGAGACCTCTCTGGCGGATTGACTGACCTCAGCGATATCCTTTGCGATCTCTGTTGAAACCGAAGAACTTTGTGCTACATTTTCGTTGACTTCACCGATTCCTTGAGAAGCCTGAGCCACATTCCCAGCGATTTCCTGGGTGGTTACGGCTTGTTCTTTAGCAGCGGCGGCAATGGTATCTACAATTTCACTGACATCATTATTGATCTCAGAAATATGTTTAATCTCTTCAACGGTCAGGGATGTGGAATTCTGGACACTTTCAATCTTACTCTTTATCTCTTGAGTGGCTTCCGCTGTTTGTTTGGCCAATTCTTTTATTTCGTTTGCCACCACTGCAAATCCTTTGCCCGCCTCACCAGCTCTAGCTGCCTCAATTGTAGCATTTAGGGCCAGCAGGTTAGTTTGTTCGGAAATTTCAGTAATGACCTCAGTGACTTTACTTATTTCGAGGGCAGCCGTACCGAGCTGATCCACCCTTTTTGATGCATTTTTTGCTTGGGTGACCGCTTCATTTGTGATCGTGTTCGCCTTTGCTGAATTTTCGGCGATGTCTTTTACGGTTGCGGTCATCTCTTCAGTAGCAGCGGCAACCATAGAAACATTGGTGGAAGCCTCTTCGCTGGCCGCTGCCACCGAATTCATATTAGAACTCATCTGTTCAGAAGCAGCCGCAACCGAACTGGATCGGCTTGACGACGCTTCGGAGGATCCTGTCATCTGTTGAGAAATTGCAGACAGTTCGGTGGAAGAGGACGTTATGGTGTTCACACCATTTGTAATATCCTTAAACATCTGGTTGAGGTTGGCCCCCATTTGATTTAAGGCGCTGGCGAGAATACCAATTTCATCCTTTTGATCAACATCTATGGTTTGGGTTAGATCGCCATCTGACATTTTTTTGGCAAATAAGACAGCCTTGTTAACAGGCCCAACCAGAGCGCGGATCAATACCATACTCAATGCGGTTGCCAAAACAATCGCCACGACAGCAATAATGCCTGCCGTCCACTCGGCAGTCAACCCTTTCGCATTCATAGTTTTTTTTAACAAATCTTGTTTTGTACCCAAATATTCCTCTAACTCGTTCATCTTCGCTTGAGTAGCCTTAAAGGCAGGCAAGGTGTTGCTGTTGAAAATATGGCCCGCTTGAAGCTGTGCATTGGCAAGATCACCTTCAAGGGCCTTCACTTTACCAAACAAGGTAGCAACTTGATTACATTCTGGAACAGTTTGGTTGGTGTATATTTCGAATTGTTTCTCGGTGGAGGGAGCACGTTCAATATTTACAGCTGATTGGTGAAGTCGATCATGATGTTTGGTTACTTGGGCCATTATCGTCCTGAACTCAGGCCATTCGTCCATGAGACGCTGAGCCTCTTCGCCGGCCAACCACAGACCAAATGCACACTTGGTCGGGTCTATTTGAACGTCGATAGGTTTATGATCTATTAAGGATGTATTGATCTTTTGCACCCAACGTCGATGATCATCCAAACGTGCCGCTAACGTTAAGCTCAAACCTGGATGGTTTTGCTGCCAAACTGCCTTGATTTCATTCGCAGAATCGTGCAGCTGTTTATGGGGGGGTTTTATTTTTTCTAACAACGCATTAATTTTTGGATCGTTTTGGGCCATATTCTTGCCTTCTGTACCGTATAAAAACTTGCCCATGTCGCATTGAGTGTGATCTGTTTTTACATCTAAGGTTGGCTCATTTGCTATGAAAAGATCTTGGACCTTATCAACCCAGATTAGGTGGTCTACTTCTTTTTTTACCATAAAGGTGTTGTAATGTGATGCATCAGAAAATTGGTCGTTGGCTCCAAGAATTCCGCTAATGAGTACTATAGACACGCCAGCAACAAGAACAATCGCGCTCAAAAGTAATCCGGAATAACCCCAAAGTTTGGTACTAAATTTTAAGTTCTTTAGCATCCTATCTCCTAAAAAAGATTATAAGTATGGTAATAAATTAACACCAACGAAACAATTTTAGTACAAGAAGTTACGAATGTACTATTTGTTTATCGACCTTATAGAAAGATTCTTTAGAAAATTGATGCGTAGCTTATTTATTTTTGAACTTAGCCCAAGTTCGCGGGTGAGATCTTACAAATCGTATGATATCAGCATGATAAGTGTTTTAGAGATTGTTGTATGGCTCTACAGAATTTCAATATTCATCATTATTTCAAAGGTTAATCTGCAATAGCAAATTCGTATGGCACTACTTTAGAAAAATAAAATGATTTCATTTTTAACCAACTGATATTACACATTATGAAACAATTTAGTGCCATAACAATCATGACGAAACGGCCATTATTTGTGGAAAAGTCACGAACTTGGGTTAGCGCCCTTCGGGCGGACTTTTAGTCTACCGCAAACTCCATTGTCTCACGGTTACAATTCGGACAACCGAGAACTGGCATAAACCCTTTTACATTTCTTCCTTCAAATTCTGCCTCAGCAATCTCAACATCGATAATTATTGTGCGAAAACTATCTTGACCGGTTAACGACA
>DEIL01000226.1 GCA_002352445.1 Desulfobulbaceae bacterium UBA2775 | reverse complement strand
TTCTAACTCTAGGTTCGAAAATACATAATTGATAAGTTTACGTTTTTGCTCTATTTTCGAACTTTCAAAAAGCTCATAAGCCATATTAGCAATTGAAAATACTGTGTTCACAGTAATTTTAAACGTTTCATCAGCTTTCAGGTGCTTTTTTATTTGGTCATTAATTTGATATTGTCTTGATTTTAATTGATGACACTTTCTGTCATAGTCATCCGTAGTAATACGCCTGAGGAATATGTGAAAAAGCACTTAGAAAAGCCAGAAATCTCTACTTTACCTGGTACAGCTTTGGGGTGAGGCTCACCTATAAAAAAAATAACTCAACTTATGGACCTATTATAGGGGGGCAGGTTACCCCATCAAGATGGCCGAAGCAGAATGAGGAATAGTGTGTAATTCTGTGATATAATTTTTTTGTGCCGGAAAAAGATAAAAAGACTCTCTTTGACAAACTTTTACAAAAATATAGAGATTACGAAGAAATTCATCACTCCGACAAAATCCGTGAAAAGGAATTAGCGTAACATGCCAAAGAGCGTCAGCGACAAAAAAAATGAAACCGAAAAAGTTTATAAAAATATGTCTAAAACTGAGAAAAAAGAATGGGACGATTTTCTCAAACAACAGGTACAGCTAGACAAAGAAATCGGCAAGGAAGTAGTCTCCAACGCACCGAAGATGCGGATCACGGCTTAAAATGGAAAGTATACGGTGATGATATACCTGTCCTAGATCACTATGAATTACATGGAGCAAACAATGAGCACCTCGCTTCTATAAATCAAAAAGACTACACCCCCAGACACTCCCAAATCGCTGAATATGAGATTGGTTATTCAGATAAAATAGCCAAAGGAACTGATGATGCAGACACTTTGGAAGAGGCTAAAAAACTGTTCTTAACACTCATAATACTTTTTGACGCATGGGAACGCTTTAAACGAGTAGGATCACAAAACACAAAAAGTTGGATGAGGAAGGGTGCCTAAAGGTGGCTCCCCTTCAAAAAATTTTGACAAACAAAGGATGGAGGAACATGTCCAATTCATACGACGAGGCTTTTGAAAGATCCATTAACAATCCTAATGGCTTTTGGGGTGAAGTTGCCGAAAACTGTCACTGGTACAAGAAATGGGACAAGGTCCTAGACGACACCAATAAACCGTTTTACCGTTGGTTCGTCGGGGGAGAGCTTAACTCCTGCTACAATGCGCTGGACGTCCACATTGAGAATGGCAGGGGTGACCAAGATGCCCTTATCTACGATAGCCCCGTTACCGACACGATTAAGAAATTCACTTATTCGGAACTGCGTGATAGCGTTGCCACTTTCGCCGGTGTCCTGGCGGCGCAGGGTGTCGAGAAAGGAGACCGTATCATCATTTATATGCCTATGGTTCCTGAAGCGGTTATTGCCATGCTCGCCTGTGCTCGGATTGGCGCGGTTCACTCCGTGGTATTTGGAGGATTTGCGGCAAACGAATTAGCTCTGCGTATTAACGATGCTAAACCGAAAATTGTTGTTTCAGCGTCCTGCGGTATAGAAGTGGCAAAAGTTGTCTCCTACAAACCACTCCTGGACAGAGCTATCGAGATTGCAGAGTCAAAGCCCGAGCGTTGCATTATCTTGCAGCGGTCTGCGGAGACCGCCACTTTGATTAAGGGGCGGGACCTGGATTGGAACGACGTTATGAAAGACGCCGAGCCTCATGACTGTGTACCCGTGGGTGCGGCTGATCCTCTTTACATCCTTTACACTTCCGGTACTACAGGACTGCCTAAAGGTGTTGTTCGGGACAACGGCGGGCATCTCGTGGCTCTAAAATGGTCTATGAAGGCCATCTATAATGTTGATGCCGGTGATGTCTATTGGGCCGCATCTGATATAGGGTGGGTTGTCGGACACTCCTACATCGTGTACGGCCCGCTCTTTATGGGGTGTACCTCCATTCTCTTCGAAGGAAAACCTGTGGGGACGCCGGACGCCGGGGCCTTCTGGCGAGTTATCTCCGACCATAAAGTGAAGTGCCTCTTCACCGCCCCAACGGCATTCCGAGCCATTAAGAGGGAAGACCCCAACGCTGAATTGATGAAAAATTATGACCTTTCCAACTTCAAGTCTCTTTTCCTTGCGGGTGAAAGGCTCGATCCCGATACCTTGAAGTGGGCTGAAAACAGTCTTGGTATTCCTGTCATTGATCACTGGTGGCAGACCGAAACGGGATGGGCCATATGCGCCAATTGCTTGGGGCTCCATCCTTTCCCTGTTAAAGAAGGGTCCCCCACCAAATCGGCTCCCGGCTATAAACTTAAAGTGGTGGACGATAACAACAATCCGGTTAAAGCCGGCGAAATCGGTGCGCTTGTTGTTGAACTCCCGCTGCCTCCGGGAACACTTCCTACACTGTGGAACAACGACGAAGGGTTTGTGGAATCCTATCTAGAGGAATTTCCCGGAAACTACAAAACAGCCGATGCGGGGTTTATCGATGAGGACGGATATGCCTATGTAATGTCCAGGACGGACGATATCATCAATGTAGCCGGTCACCGTCTTTCCACAGGTGCGATGGAAGAAGTCCTGGCTGATCATCCCGATGTTGCGGAGTGTGCGGTTCTCGGTGTTGAAGATAAGCTTAAGGGGCATGTTCCTATCGGATTCCTAGTACTCAATGCCGGCGTTCAGCGTGACCTAAATGATATCATTCAGGAGACTGTTCGGATGGTCAGGGAGCGCATCGGACCCGTGGCTTCGTTCAAAACCGCCATGGTCGTAAAGCGCTTACCCAAAACTCGTTCCGGCAAGATTCTGAGAGGCACCATTCAGAAAATCGCGGATAACAAAGAATGGACAATGCCCGCTACTATAGATGACCCCATAGTTCTTGACGAAATCAAAGAGGTTCTCCAAAGCATCGGTTACGCACTGGGTTAGGCTTTTGTGAAGTGAAAGTGCCAATAATAATCCTTCGGCGATGTGTTCGGACTGAGCCCTGGGCCAGGGATCACTAAAGATACGGGAGTACCCTTTATCACAAGCTGTGCAATCCGTAACATTTCCCCGTCAGCCGGTAGTGCCAATTGCTTGAAAAGGAGCCGGTTAGTTCCGGGTGGAGTGTTCCCTGGTGCGTCGTGGCAGGTTTCTAATCTGCTCGGGCCGGTTCAACCGGGCGTAGATTTTTCAGTTCCTCATCAGTAAAAAGTCTGGATTTGGTAAGAAAACGGACACCGAGGGGAATCTCCAGTGAAAAGCTCATCCCTCTACCCGGAACAACGTCAATGGTGAGATGTGTGTGTTTCCAATACTCAAATTGATCGCCAGACATATAAAAGCTGCACCCGTGAATTTCACCCAGCAGCACATCTCGGCTGCCGAGAATAAAGTCATTAACTGAGAAACACATGGGCGACGAGCCGTCGCAACAGCCACCGCTTTGGTGAAACATCAAATCACCGTGTTGCTCTTTCAGCTTGTCAACAATTTCTTTCGCCTTGTCTGTAATCACTACTCGTTCGGACAACATTGGAACAACCTCCGTACTAA
This sequence comes from Desulfobulbaceae bacterium UBA2775, assembly GCA_002352445.1. Lineage (GTDB taxonomy): Bacteria > Desulfobacterota > Desulfobulbia > Desulfobulbales > Desulfocapsaceae > Desulfomarina. The sequence continues at coordinate 7,300 of DEIL01000226.1, read as the reverse complement.
AAAAGGGCAGGGCTTGCGCCCTGCCCTTAACGTATGCTAATTAAAAGAAACCCATTGGATTCTTGTCAAATGACATGAGAACATTCTTGGTATGGCGGTAGTTATCGAGCATCATCTTATGCGTTTCCCGACCGAAACCCGATTTCTTGTATCCGCCAAATGAAGCATTGGCGGGATAGAGATGGTAGCAATTAACCCACACGCGTCCAGCCTCTATGCCTCTGGAAAAGGTATTTACCTGATGTACATCTCGCGACCAGACGCCGGACCCGAGTCCGTACAGTGTATCGTTAGCAATTTCCATTGCTTCCGCTTCGTCCTTGAAAGTGGTCACGCTAACTACCGGACCGAAAATCTCCTCTTGGAAGATGCGCATCTTATTGTTGCCTTTGAAAACCGTTGGCTGGATATAGTACCCGTCGGGATGCTCATCTACGGTTGCGACATCACCGCCTGTGAGCACCTCTGCGCCTTCCTCTTTGCCAAGCTTAAGATAGCTTTTGACTTTCTCATATTGATCATTTGAGGCTTGGGCACCCATCATGGTGTCGGTATCCAGCGGGTTTCCTACTTTGATTTGTTCAACCCGCTTTATTGCGCGTTCCATGAACTTTTCATAAATACTCTCCTGAATGAGCGCACGAGAAGGACAAGTGCATACCTCACCCTGGTTCAATGCAAACATGGTGAAGCCCTCCAGCGCCTTATCCAGGAAGTTATCATCTTCCTGCATGACACTTTCAAAGAAAATGTTCGGGGACTTTCCACCAAGCTCCAATGTAATTGGAATAAGATTCTCAGATGCATACTGCATGATGAGACGGCCGGTTGTGGTTTCACCGGTAAACGCCACCTTCTTGATGCCTGGATGCGAAGCGAGAGGCTTGCCCGCTTCAGGTCCGAAACCGTTGACAATATTCAGTACGCCGGGCGGTAGGAGATCTTCTATCAGCTTCATCACAACAAGAATCGATGTCGGGGTCTGCTCAGCCGGCTTCAGAACAACGCAATTACCCGCTGCGAGCGCCGGTGCCAGTTTCCACGTTGCCATCAGAAGCGGGAAGTTCCAGGGTACAATCAGACCGACTACGCCCAACGGCTCATGGACTTCCATAGAGACGGTATTGGCATCAAGGTCGGAGACATCACCGGCCTCACTACGAATGACACTGGCGAAGTATCGAAAATGATCAATCACCAGGGGAAGGTCTGCCAAGAGTGATTCACGAATACCCTTGCCGTTTCCCCATGTCTCAATCGGGGCGATCATCTGCAGGTTCGCCTCAATACGATCCGCAATTTTGTTCAGGATACTGCTGCGCTCGGCAACAGAGGTTTTACCCCATGCACCTGCAGCCTTTTCTGCTGCGGCAATGGCCGCATCTATGTCCTTCGCACCTGATTTTGGTATCAGTGTAGTTACACTACCATCAACCGGAGAAGCGTCTTCAAAATAATCCCCACTCACCGGAGGTACCCACTTACCGCCAATATAGTTTTCATATTGGCTTTCAAACTTTGGTTTTTCGTACAACATAATGCACACCTCCTATTTTGATTTCACTGCAAAATATAACTAAAATTAGAATCTAAAAACAAACCCAAACTTTCATTTTATAATACCTCGCCGATTAATACAAGGTTTTTATAGGTTCACTTCAGATGAGACAAACAGGAGGGGTTTGAATAATTATCGATATTATCACTATCCTTCAAGAATTGCATAGTTATTGCTCTAAGTTTTTCTATTTCATTATGTGTAAGTTGTGGTGGTGGGTGTTTTGAGCTTTTGCAATACAAAAAAGCTCATTGAGGGGGTCCTCCCGGCTCTAGTATTACCCCTCTTTGCTTATCTTATCCCTGTCTCAGAGGTATTAGCTACTGTGGTGTTTATTATATGAGTTTGCGGGTAATAAAAAAGCAGGAGAAGTAAGGATACCCCAATGTAGAGTACATCATTGTTTCACAATAATTAGAGGAGCGCTTATTGACAAAGTTATCAAGAACCATTTCTCTTCCGGTACCAGAGATTGATTAATCGGGAAAATTTTGGTGCTTTAGATTGACCCTTTAGAATCTAAAAAAAACACTAATGAATTTTGAATATCTAACTAGCCTTCCGTATCTTCATATTGATCCTTGAGTTGATTTACAACAGTTGGATCTGCGAGTGTTGTAGTGTCCCCCATAACATTTCCTTCGGCAATGTCTCGTAATAACCTCCTCATTATCTTCCCGCTTCTGGTTTTAGGCAGATCAGCAGTAAAAATAATGCCATCAGGTCTAGCAATTGCTCCGATCTTTTTGGCGACGTGCGCTCTTAGTTCTTCTAGCAGCTTAGGGCTCGACTTAACTTCCTTTTTAAGAGTAGTAAACGCCACAATTGCCTGTCCTTTGAGATCATGGCTCTTGCCCACGACTGCGGATTCTACAACAGCCGGATGATCCACAAGAGCGCTTTCCACTTCCATAGTACTCAACCTGTGACCCGCCACGTTCATAACGTCATCGACCCTGCCTAGAACCCATATGTAGCCGTCCTTATCTCTCTTTGCCCCGTCCCCTGTGAAATAGATTCCCGGATACTTGCTCCAGTACGTATCCATATATCTCTTCGGATCACCGTAGATACCCCTTAACATCGAAGGCCATGGACTTGTGATTACAAGATAACCGCCCCCTACTTTGACGCTCTTTCCGGCTTCGTCAACTATGTCCACCTCTATCCCGGGGAATGGAATTGTAGTTGATCCGGGTTTTAGCTTAGTTAATCCCGGAAGCGCCGTTATGAGAATTGACCCCGTTTCAGTCTGCCACCAGGTATCTACTATCGGACACTTCTTGCCTCCAATATGAGTGTGATACCACATCCACGCCTCAGGGTTTATCGGCTCACCTACAGAACCAAGTAGACGGAGTGAGCTTAGATCGTATTTTTTCGGATGCTCCTCTCCCCATTTCATAAATGCTCTGATAGCGGTTGGAGCGGTATAGAAAATATTTATCGCGTATTTTTCTACTATAGCCCAAAACCGCCCGATATCGGGATAGTCAGGGGCCCCTTCATACATAATCGATGTAGCCCCGTTGGCAAGAGGACCGTAAACGATATAACTGTGCCCTGTAACCCACCCTATATCGGCTGTACACCAATATGTATCCTCTTCTTTAAGGTCAAAAACCAATTTGGTAGTTGCGTATGCTCCGACCAGATAACCTCCTGTAGTATGTACAATACCTTTGGGTTTACCTGTGGTGCCGCTTGTATAGAGAATAAAGTGCATATCCTCTGAATCCATTTTCTCAGGAGCGCAATAGGGGCTGGCGTCCTCCATCAATTCATGCCACCAAACGTCTCTTCCCCGTCTCATTCTTACTTTTTCTTTATCTCCAACCCTATTCACTACTACGACCTTCTTTATTGAAGGAGTTTTCTTAAGCGCCTCATCCGCATTTTTCTTAAGGGGTATAACCTTCCCTCTCCGGTATCCGCCGTCTGATGTAATTAGGACTTTAGCTTTACAATCGTTTATCCTGCCCTGCAAGCTCTCAGCGCTAAAACCTCCGAAAACTATGCTGTGAGGGGCGCCAATTCTGGCGCATGCAAGCATAGCGATAGCAAGCTCCGGAATCATCGGGAGATAAATAGTTACCCTGTCGCCTTTTTTTACTCCAAGATTTTTTAGAACATTGGCAAATTTGTTTACTTCTCTGTATAGCTCCCAGTAAGTGAGAGTAATACTTTCTCCAAACTCGCCTTCCCATATTATTGCAGCCTTATTTTTTCTTGCGGTCTCGATGTGTCTATCAAGACAGTTATAGGAAACGTTTAATTTCCCGCCTGTAAACCATTTCGCATCTGGGACCTTCCACGTGAGCACCTTTCTCCACTTTTTAAACCAGTCAAGCTCTTTTGCAAAATCTTCCCAAAGTTTTTCTCTGTTCCGTTTTGCTTTACGGTATAGAGATTCGTCGTTCACATGTGCATTGTCTCTGAATTTTTTACTAGGAGAAAAAGTTCTTCCTTCTTTTAGCAAAGCCTCGATAGCTTTTTCTGATTTTGCCATTTGGCCTCCTATCCTTGAATGATCTGTTCAAGTATCAGACTCCACATTTAATCCTTATTTAATACTATCAACTTACTGGATTTAAAAGAATTTTCAAACAACTCATAGATAAGTGGCTTTTATATACATTTAAGAAATCTGCATTGCATTTGTCTCGGGTGCGAATCTGGGAACTAAGACAAAATTAGGGGTGCGTTTCATTTATAGTTTTCAATAACAGATCATGAAATTCTTTATTTTTGTTAAACTTTTTTTGTTGAGATTATTGGCATCTAAGTTCCTGTACATTAAATTGGAAGCTATAATCCTGTATATTAATTGTTAGGTGTTTAGAAACTTACTAGGTGATAATGATGGCAATTACTCTTGCGTTTGATGTCTATGGAACGTTAATAGATACAACCGGTATTACAACTGCTTTAAAAAATTATGTCGGAGAACAGGCGTCAGCATTTTCAAGTCTCTGGCGTGAAAAACAGCTTGAGTATTTGTTTAGACGGGGATTGATGCAGAATTATCAGGATTTCGCAGTATGCACAAGAAACGCGCTTGATTATACGTGCCGGTTTTTTAGTTTAGAAATTGCGCAGCCCGAGAAAGAAAAACTCATGGCCGAATACCGAATATTACCACCTTTTCCAGATGTTAAAGAAGGATTGGTAAATTTAAAATCATTTGGCTATCGAATGTTTGTCTTTTCGAACGGTCGAGCAGAAGATGTTGCTGGGTTGCTTAAAAATGCGAATATAGAAGACTATTTTGAAGGCGTAGTCAGCGTTGATGAAGTCAAAAGTTTTAAACCAAACCCCGCGGTATATAGTCATTTTTTAAGGCGTTCTGAATCCACAGGCTCTGAGGCATGGCTCATTTCAAGCAACCCATTTGATGTTATTGGTGCAATTTCGTTTGGAATGCGTGCAGCTTGGATACAACGCACAGCAGAAGCCATATTCGATCCGTGGGAAATAGAACCTACTATTACAGTGAGCAGTTTAACCGAGCTATGTGAATCGATTATTACTTTTAGCAGTCATGATTAACAATAGCACCCATCTGGCGAACTATTTATTCCACAACTGCAGACACAGTCGCAAAGCACGTCTTGAATATCTAAAAAATTACGTGAAGTATCTGGATGATATCCCCTAATTTAGGTCTGCCCAAGCCCAGATGGGTGCCATTGTTGATGTTCTCTAATAGATTTATGCAATATAAAAATCATGGTTCTTCCATTTTTTATTTCCCGAGCATTATACAGCAACGTTTTATCCAGCCGGTATCAGTATTCTCTACGTGGTCAGTTTCCTGCCACACTATAGCCTTGGAAGCGTCGGTTCCCCTAAATGTGATCCGCAGTTTGATTGCTTTTTGTCCAGGTAAAGCGATCTTTTTCTGCATCAGGTATACCGGGTTTGACCGATTGCTTTCGTCCCGGCGCGAGACAAAACGTAGTCTGTGCTGATAATTCGCGAGACTACAAAACTCTGCCTTTCTTATTCTTTACGCATATATAGCCCTTTCGTTTGTAGCAGGGTTAAAACAGAACAGCTCTCCTGTCTGTAACATCTGGTGCATGATGACCGATAATTTACGGGCTACAGCAATCCGCGCTTTTTTCATACCGGATCGTTTGGCAATGCGCAGTCCCCATGCTTGCAGGGAGGAGGGCTTCTTAACTCGCGTTAGCAATACATTGGCCGCTTCATATAATTGATGCCGTACCACCCGGTCGCCTCGTTTGGATATTCTGCCGTTATAATCCATTTCTCCGGATTGTCGTCGCCGTGGCGTTAAGCCAAAATAAGCCCCGACATTTTTGGATTTTGCAAACCTGTCAGCATCATCAACTGCCAGAACAAAATTAGCGGCTGTCATCGGACCGACACCAGGAATACTCATTAATATACGGCAGAATTTACAGGCATAAGCATGATCCAGGACCAGCTCATCCAACTCGGCAATCTGTTTTTTGACCATACGCAAAATATCAAGCTGGGCCTGTAACGGGGCGGCCAGTGCGCTGCCTTCATCTATGATTTCCTGTATGCGGTTCTCAAAGCCAACGCCGGCAATGCCTTTTATCAGGATACCGAATGTCTTTAGCGTACCACGGATTTGATTGACCAGATCGGTACGCATACTGATTAAATTGCTGCGTGTGCGGAACAGGGCACGGGATTCGTGATTTTCAACGCTCTTGATTTTGACCTCTTTGTACCAGCCACAGCGCATAATTTGGCCCAATCCATGCGCATCATTCTTGTCTGTCTTGTTCATCTGGAGTTTTAAAACGCCATGTGCATGATAAGCATCAATACAGATGGCTGGCAGCCCCATATCCGTCAAACTATGCCAGTGCCATGTTGAGAGATGGCCGCTCTCAAGGCCTATTTTTATGGCACCCGGAGCGTACTTCTTTATTGTTTCACCGAGTGCTTCCGGTGTTGAGTCACAATCGCCTTGCCAGAGCGTTTTTCCATCTCGGTCGACAACACAAACATGAGTAATATCTTGTGACACATCCAAACCAACATATTGTTCCATCATTTCTTATCTCCATTTATAGTTAACAGGGCGGTTAAAACAGCAATTTGCCATCTTTGAAAAGCGGTGAATTGTCGTATCTCGCATCTATTACGCTAAATGTGATAATGTTAATTATGACAATTTATATTATTTTCTGGACATAGAATCAATGATTTAGTAATGTGCCAATGCTTGGCCTATTCATAACGAAAGTATTGGTTTTTGTCTTTAAGCAGTCACAAACTTATCCATTACTCAGACGTAAAACTCGAAGAAATAAAATCTGTCGAGCAAATCTCCACACCTTATTATAAGCCCAAAGGTTTATGGTTCTCAGTAGAAGACGGTTATGGCTGGAGAGAATGGTGCAAACAAGAAGAATTTTTTCTTGAAAATCTCACCATTCAGCACGAACTTGAACTCAATGAATATGCCAACATTCTATATCTGACATCTAAAGAAGACCTTGTGGATTTCTCGAATACTTACAAAAAAAATATGATTGATATCGAATTTGTCTCTTCGTATTCTATCGATTGGCAAAGTGTTGCTATGAAATACCAGGGTATCGTAATTGCACCATACCAATGGGACTGTCGCCTAGAATCCAAATGTATGTGGTATTACGCATGGGATTGCTCTAGTGGTTGCATTTGGGATGCATCTACTGACCTTCTCCCTGGTAACTGGACCAGTTAAAAGTAGAG
>DEIL01000311.1:23129-26983 GCA_002352445.1 Desulfobulbaceae bacterium UBA2775 | reverse complement strand
TTTCCCGTTAATCGGGGTTAGTATTATCATGTTGTTATTTTGTACAGAGTCACGTGAAGGGATATACTATAGCCTGTGCACAGGAAAATTCCAAAATAGAATACTGTTCTTATACGCAAATTTGCGTAATCCGGCCTGAATAAGAGAGAGTTTGTTGTGAACAGCCTTTTTCCACCATAATTTTAATTAGTGAGATTCTCAAAATAGGTATATCAAGTTTTGAGCGCTCTTTAGGTCTGCTGTATGATCATTCCAGAACGATCATTGGTATACAGTCAGCCTGGAGATAGCAGTCGGGCACTAAATGAAAAATTATACCGAAAAGAAAATAATTCGTTTTCAATGCAGTTTTCTAACAAGGATGATCGACACGATTGGAAGATGGCGAGAAAAAAATAACTATCAGATTATACCTCTTTTTATTGATCAGGATTAAGAAGAGCATTAAGGATATCCTCCACAGGTGGATGTGGATCGAAATCTTTGAATTTAGCAATACGCTGGAAAATATCTGATGCAGCAAGGTGAAAACCACTAGGAAGCCCTGCCTCTCCCAATGTAGAAGCAATTTCTTCCATTTCCCCTGAAAAGCGCCAGGCTTTTGCAGTAACTCCATTGATGCGAGTGAGGGTGTTTTGCGCAAAATCTGAGCCATGACGTGACCACTGCTTTTCCAGTTCTCCTCGAACACCCATTCTCTCGGCTGCTGCAACGATCGCACACAAGAGCGCTGTTGTTCCTTTTGTATTTGCCGCGAAGCACATCTTCAATGCCGATGCCTTTCCGATCTCGTCTCCAATTACCTCAACACCAAGTGGCCCTCCTGTAAAACACTCAGTAACCTGACCGGCAGTATGCCCTGATAAATAGAGCCACGTACTTTCTGGTTTCCAGGCAGGTGGACCAATTATACCTCCATCCACGAAATCCACCCCAGCATCGTTCATTAATTGTCCGATTCGTTTTACTTTTTGCGGTGAAATGGCATTAACGTCTGCATAAATACCCCTGAAGGAGCATGCTAGGACTTTCTCTGCCACATCAGTTGCAGCGTGAGGAGGGCATGCACAAATAATCACGCTACATTTGTCGCATAATTCTTCGACACTCTGTACTGCAACGAGACTATGTTTTTCAGCACGGTCGCATGTATTTTGACTCCGGTCCTTAGAAATCCAGTATGCTGTATGACCTGTGTTCTTTGCTGTTGCTGCAAGAGATACTCCCATTGCACCAGGATGAAGAAACCCGATGTGTTTCCTATTCATAATTTAAATCCCTCGACAGCCGTTTTAATTTTAAGAGCAGCTTGATCCTGATCCAGCTTGGAAATGTCAACCTGCAGGTCGGCACGGAGATACCTCTTACCGAAAAAGGTGATGTCTTTCTTAATTTCTCTTAGATACAATTTCTTCTCTTTGGAGGACAGCTTCTTCTCCATAGGGCGGGATTCCAAAAATCATAGAAGCAGATTCTCTTGAGAATGTTTTCAGGAGTGTCAGTAATCACAGCAGTAATTCCACTATTTTTCTTAATTACCCGGAGGTATCCACCCATTAAACCGCTTGGTGGTAAGGCTATGACACTGTTCTGGCTCTCCGGCTGTTTCAGCAAATAAACCAATGCCTTTGCGGCTTCATTACGGAAAGAGTGAATAGTTAAGAATTTGTCCTGGAGGTGTTCGGTGCTGGTTTTGAAAAAACTCTCGATCTCGTCGTCCAGGTCAAAAAAATAGATGCCCAGAAGATCTGCCAATTGTTTACCGATTGTCGTTTTCCCTACACAACTGACGCCGGTTAAAAATATACGCATCGGTGTACATTGCCTATAGTATTCTTCTTGCCAGTATAAATTGTTACCCGATAGCAGATATTGATAGATATGACGGTTTTCAATACAACCTAAGACTTCAACGCCATCAGTTTCTGATAAAGCTCAATTGTTTTCCGTACATCATAAAGTGAAGAGTGAGCGTTTTCTTCATTGAAATCGATTTTAAAGAAATCGCAAGCCTCCCTGAGTTTTGGCCATTTCCAGTTTTGGTAATAATCGTTCCACTGAACTTTCACGATATCCATACTCTCGAGCATCGTACAGTAACTCTTGCCATGGTTAATAATACCGTATTTATTCAAAAACTTAATGTCAAAATTGTAATTATGTGCGACCCATATTTCAACGTTTGTATCTATGAAGAATTCACCTAATTCTGTATCATTTAGAAAGTGTTTCGCATAAGTCGCAGATGAAAGTGATCGGCGATAGTCAATCGTTTTTTTGTCCAGGCCATTAACATTAATAGCACCACTGTTGTAAGGCTCTTTTGGGTAATAGAATCTATCAAATACTGCAAGTTCTTCACCGCTGGCATCTATTTTTATAGCAGTAATAGAGAGAACTGAACTTTTTGGAGCTAACCCATTAGTTTCAGTGTCAAATATGATTGCATTAGCCATGGTAACGCACTTTTTGTTGCACTTTGTCATTCCAGTATTCGATGAAGGCTATATACGCTTGTTTGCTGGTCAAAAAATCTTTTGTGCTAACTAACGCTCGGCTTGTAAGCGGGCATACTGTTTACTTCCATCCTATGAGCTTTTTCCATTCTGTGATTTCCGTCAATCACGTTATATAGATCAGGTAAATCTCTGCCAATAAGACCGGCACAGTAATATCAACTGATTCCATATGAGGCTCGTCGATGGATAAAAAGCCTTTGAAAATTTCACTTACAGCTACTTCCTCAAGAGGGATGCTGTCAGGATTATCTTTAATATATTCAAGAACTTTTGTGATATTTAAATCGAAAATGCCATTTGGATAGAGTTCATCGCAACTTTTACAAGGGCAGGGAGTAAAACTGTTATCTATTTTTAACATTTTCGTCATAAGCCCAACCTTGTATCTCGATATTTACCACCGGCGCCCCCATTTATTGCCGTAGCTTGGCGGTTCTTGGATATGTTCATCAGGTTCTTCTGCTTTCTCTGCGATAAAATTACTTTCATCTCCATTCTTAATCCTGATTTTCCCTGAAAGAAGGCCATCTTTGCGAAGTCTTACGCTCCCAGTCCCAGATACAGGGTCGTACTCCCAGGCACCCTTCCATGTAAACGATACGCCGGTCTTGGTCGGCCTGCAGTTCACGTGAGCAAGGAGAGTGAACATCCTTAAGCGATCATCATATCCTGTTAGTGAAATAATTGCCGTCCCGCTCATATCGATGTGGTCGTCATCCCATTGCGATGTTTCGATGATCCGCCACCAACCATAATATTCGTGAGGTATATTTTTGTCTGTCATCGGGATATCATCATCCTTAAATAAAGGTAAGGGGAGTATCATCCATCGTTTCTTCCATGCTATGTGAAATTGATTGTTATACAGGTATATCGATCCTGAGCTGCTTTTTAACCAGCTTAGTTGCAAATTTCTTAATCTTTGTCTTCACTCGTTCCTGTATTTCTGGACGATGTTCTTTGCCAATCAAACCAGTAAATATTGTGCCAACTGTGTCAGCGCCTATAGTTTTTGCTGTCATTTTGAGTTGTTTACAGGTTCCATAAACCCATCTTCCTACTATACCTGGAGCCGCACATGAGGAAACAAGTACAGCTTTCTTTTTTTGTACAATAGCTTTTCGGTACCGGGGAGTATTCATATCCCAAGGCCAAAAGGCATATACAACCAATCGTTCCATAAAGCGTTTGAAGAGGGCTGCGCCTGATCCAAAGTTAGTAGGTGAGGCTAGAATATAATCATAAGCCCATTCTATCTTGTCAGTCAACTCCTGCATCCCATCTTTTTGCACACACTCACCCGGTGCATCTCCAGGTCGTTGGGTGCACTCTCGG